>CAZXEM010000001.1:0-60593 GCA_964639875.1 uncultured Methanosarcinales archaeon
ATGTACGGATCAGAATAATCTAAAGAAACACCCATCCGTTGAAAGTCAATAACCATTTGATCAGCCATTTCTAAACAAAAAGATGTACATTCTTTAATGAATTTTTTAAGACCAAATTTTTCAATATCTTCTTTTGTTTTTAAATTATGTTTGGCCATAACTTTATGGGCTGTAGGCAAACCATGAACGTCAAAACCTGCCCGGTCCCAGACATTTAAGCCAAGAGAACGTTTATACCTTAAAGAAATATCTTTAAGAGATTTGTTCCATGCGGTTCCTAAATGAACCTTACCAGAAGTATACGGTGGACCGTCCAAATAATAATATTTCTTCCCGTTAATATTCTGTTTTCTAAGTTTTTCTAATATTTTCTGATTTTTCCAAAATTCTAATATTTCTGGTTCAAGTTCTGAATGGTTATAAGTGTCACGTATCATTATAAAAACGTTAGAGGGGAGTTATTTTTAAATGTTTTGGGGTTAATGACCTTATAAATATCTTTTAAATATATTTTACTCATCAACATAAGTTTTTAAACGTTGATTTCTGAAAGGATTACGAAGTCTTTCTAAAGCTCCAGCTTCAATTTGTCTAATTCTTTCTCTGGTAACTTTGAAATCTTTTCCAACTTCTTCTAAAGTATAATCTCTATCTTCACCAATCCCAAATCTCATTCTAAGAATTTTTTCTTCTCTTGGCGTTAATGTTCTTAAAACCCTGGATACGGCCATTACTAATCCATCATCTAAAGAATACTTTTCTGCATCAGGACTTTTTTCATCAACAATAAAATCAACCATTGTAGTATCTTCTTCCTCGCCAACAGGCATATTTAAAGAAATAGTATCTTTAGATATTTTTTTAACTTTTTTATAAGTAGCGAGAATTTTTTTAGAGTCCTTATTTTCTTTAGCTTTATCAGTAAGACCACCATACAAATGTTCAGCGATTTCTTTATCAGTTCCTTGACGATTAAATTTATGCAAAAAATCATAATCTGCTTTACTCCATTTGTTTAGAAATTCAATAGTGTGTACAGGTAATCGAATAGTTCTACTGGTATCAAATATTGATCTTGTAACGCATTGTCTAATCCACCAAGTGGCATAAGTTGAAAATTTATATCCTTTTTTGTAATCAAATTTGTCAACTGCTTTCATTAATCCAATATTTCCTTCTTGGACAAGATCTTTTATACTTAATCCACCAATTCTATACTTTTTAGCAATACTGACAACTAAACGAAGGTTTTTTTCAACAAACTCATTTCTTAATTTTAATTCTAAATCTAAGTAACCTTTCATCAAACCTAATTTCTCGGCAGTAACTCGAGTTTTAATTCGATAATTCTCACTTTCTTTAAGATCAATATCTTCATGTAACCTCAACTCTTCATTTAAGTTCAAGTGGTAAGAACCCCTATACAAAATGTCAAACATGTTATCATAAATTAACGTTGTTCTTTTCTTAGTTTTTCTTTTACCAAGCAGTTCTTCTAAATCAGAAAGAGCAATTTCATATAATTCACTACTATGACCATTACTTCGAACTTTATCAATTACTCCTCTTTCAGTTTCAAACAATTCCTGAAATTTTGAAACCAGTAAAGGGTAACCAAACATATTTTTTAAACGATGAGTTCTAGTATGTTGACAAATACCATAAAACAACTCTTTATAACAATCTTCCAATCTTATAGCTAGATTTATTTCATCATCTCTATCCATAAGTTTTTCTTCACCAATTTTACTTAAATAAAAACTAAAAGTTCGATCATCTTCAAGACCTCTAACTTTTTTTCCCACCATCAGATATTATTTAAGAAAGCTAATTTAAATATTTTGCCTAAAAATATACAGTATATAGATAGTAGAACAGATAGATTGAATCATCAACTTTTCAACAAGATAACGTTACCACGACCTTTCTTAACTTTTTCAATCTGGCCTTTATGTTCAAGTTCAGTAAGAATTAAACTTACTTTTGCTTCAGAAATGTCCAACATTTCTTTCCTTAACGTTTTCTGGTTAATTCTCCCATCATGTTTCTTAATAATCTCCAAAACACGATCTAAATATCCAGGTTCTTGAGCAATTTCTTGTTTATGTTCTGCAACAGTTTTCTTCTGTTCAATTTTATGTTTCTTTCTAAACTTGCTTAACGAACCAAACTTTTTTCTCATCAATAAAAATCTGATAAACAAAGCTATAATTATTAATCCACCCAAAATGTAGCGCCATAAAGCATAACTTCTTACTCCTTCATTATCATCTTCACTATCATCTTCAGTAAACAAGTTCTGTTCTGTATCTTGCCAAAGATCATCTTCGTCAGTAAAACTACCTAATAAAAAAATGTCAAAGATAGTTACCCCATCATTAGTTAATTCAATCTCTTCTGATGAAGAAACTAAACCTTTAGTTGCAGTTAAAGTATAAGTACCACTTTTCAAGTCAAAAGTATAAGTCCCGTCTTTAGACAAATATTTCTGATTATCTACTTCCACTAAAACGTCAGATTCTATCTCCAAATTAGAATTGTAAACACTTCCTTGAAGTGTTGCAGCCAAGGCTAAAGAAGAAAATAATAAAATGATTACAAATGTTAATAATAAATGTTTAAATCTCATCTATAGTAGGAAAGTTTATTGGTTATAAAAAGTTAATCTTTTTTCTCAACAATTTTATTTAAAAACTTAAGTTGTGCTTCCCGATATATTTTCATGTTTTCCGGGAATGGTTTTTCTTTTTTAATAATCTTAATTGCTTTTGATATAGGCATTAATTTTTCTCCTTCCCAATAATCTTCATATTGTTTATGATTTTCTTTGAATTCTTTAATTGTTCCAAAAAAGAAATGCATTTCTTCACCTTTATATTTCTTAAATCTCTTTTTTTGTTTTTCTGTTCTAATCCATTCTTCATCCCAAAGAAATTGAACCACCCCCAGGTCTTTAATAGGTAATTTAATAATAGCACCCGTTTCTTCAAGTGTTTCACGGACAACCGCAGAATCTGCATGTTCTCCTTTATCAATACCTCCACCTGGAAAAACCAGATATTTTTTACCTGTATTTTGAGCTAATATTTTCTTATCTTTAGTAATAAAATACCCTTCACAATTTCTTCGAAAGGGTAATTTGCTTCTATCCATCAATTAAAGAAAGTTTAGCGAATATAAAAAGCTATTGAAAAAAGAGAGAAAAATAAAAAAAGAAAATCTTATTCAAGATCTAAATCTTCTAAATCATCAAAATTGACATCACTGCCAAACTCTTCATCAAGACTTTCCAATTCATCTAATCCTTCAAGACCTTCGTCAAGTTCAACCTCTTCTGGACTGGAAGTTTCCCCTTCAACTGATTCAAGTTCTGAAGCAGAGTCTTCAACCACCTCTGTTTTACAAGCAACAAGAAATAGTAAACTAATCAAAACTGTCAAAATAATCATTTTTTTTATCATCGTATTCACCTCAAAAAGAAAAAAAAAGAAAAAAGAGTTATAAAGTTTACTAACTCCTTTTCAGTAGTCTTTAAACCTGTTTACTCAGTAGTTTCTCCCTCATTCTCTTCAGAATCTTCTACCACCTCAGATTCTTCAACTTCTTCTACTTCCTCTGCATCCTCTACTTCATTTCCCAGTTCAATGCTCTTAAACTCTTTAACAAAATCACGTAATAATTCTTTTGTCTTTTTCAAATCTTCAAGAACAATTTTTTGCTTTTCTTTTGCAAATTCTAAACGCTCTTTACTAGCTCTAGAATTTTCCCAAGCAGCATCAGCTTCTTCTTTATCTACTTTAAGTTTGTCCACTACTTCTTTAAAATCTTCAGCAATAGCTCTAACTCTTTCTAAATCTTCAGCAGAAGCACCTTTCTCTTCCAGATTAGAGATCCTCATCTGCATAGCGTTATAAAATTCGTCATGCTTATCAACCAAATTACCCATCTTATTATTAATCAATTGAGTAATAATCCATCGCTGTTCTTTTCTGATTTCGTTCCATAGATCTTTCAGCTCTTTAATTTTACCACGAATTTCTGCAGCAGTAGCTTCGTCTGCCATGGATTCAATTTCATCTTTTTTAGCAGAAAGTTTTTCTTCTAAAGCTTTAACTTTAACTAAAGCTTCCTCTTTTTCTTCATCAGTCATAACATTAGAATTTTCTATCCGATCAAGAAGTTTTTCAACAGAGCGAGCAATTAAATCACTAGTTTTAACTAAATGATTTTTTACACCAACTTTTAAGTTCTTTTTGAACTCTTTACAATCATCGCCTTCACACTTGTTAACTTTACCTTTAAGTTCATTAAGTCTTTCTCGATGCTTTTCTACAAACTGTTTAGCTTCTTTTTGTTTCTCTTTAAGTTTGTTATACCTTTCTCGATTATTTTTTATTTTTTCTTTTGTTTCCTGTAAAAACTGTTTTGATTTAGCTTTAATGTTTACAGGTTTCTTTGGTGGTACTTTCTTTTGTTTACCTTCAATTGGTTCTTCAAGAACATCTTCAACTTCCATTCCAGTAACTTCAATATCTTCTTCTGCTAAAGCTGCTGGTAAAATACTTAACACAAAAATTGCCAGTACAGCCAAAGCAAACATCTTTTTCATTATTTTCGTCATTTTATTTTTCCTCCGTTTTGATTTTCATGGGATTCTAAGAATCTCGTTACTTTATAAAGAAACTTTTTTGCTTACTTAGAAAGAAGCTCATTTTTGGCTCTGTAAACTTTATAAGACTTTATTTTAGCTTTTAAAGTTTTATGCGCCGAAATAAAGTCACGAACGAAACGAAGTGAAGTGACTAAACTTTATTTTAGCTTTTAACGGTTTACAAACTGATAATTAAAAAATATTAAAAGAAAGAAAAAAAAAGAAAAAATGTTTACTTCTTTTTGGTTAACCAAATCAAAACAACAACTGCAATTATTAACACAATTATTAAAGCGACCCATTTCCAAGGAAACTTACTTGCTACTTCTTCAGCTTCAGCAACAACTTCTTCTTCAACAGATGTGTCTTCTTCTGAAACAACTTCTTCTCCACCTTCAGCTGCTTCTTTAACTACTTCTTCTGCAGTTAAAGGTATTGCATCTACTTTCTCAGCAATTATAAAATAGCTAAATCCAGGCGTTTCTGCTGTATAATGGACGTATGTTCCGTCATCATTACCCATGGTGGTAGATAATTCAATCCATTCCCCATCTACGTATCGTTGTAAAGCAACATTAGCTTTACCAATCTTATTTTCAGCTAACCAAGTTTTAGTTACTTTAAACTTAATAGTAGGGTTAACTAAGACATCTTCTTTCAAAGCAGAACTTTTAGTGATCTGAATATTCTTGTAAACATCACCACTAAAAGTTTTAACTGAATTTGGGAAACTAGATTTCCTTTCAACTTTCATCCAAGCCCCGTACGTTTTCTCAGATACACCAAACTCAACAGAAGTTATACCTATTGCCCCGTTGTTAACTTCTAAAACAGTAGTAGTTCCTGGACTAAGGGCTGCCCAAGTTTCTTGGGCATATTCTCCAGTTACTTGCGTACTTGAAGAACCACCCCCACCACTTGAAGATGAGCTACTACTTGCAGCTGTAACTGTATAACTAGCAGTACCAGTGGCGGTAAGACCGACTGGATCCGTAGCAGTACAAGTTGTTGTCTTTGTTCCAGAGGTAGCAGTTGAATCCCCTGAATAAGCATAACTTAAAGTTCCACCCATAGCAACAGAATTGTCAGATGCAGAACAAGTACAAAGACGATCAGCTCCAATCGCTACTTCAGTACAACCAACCGCCACGCTATATGGTGTCTCGTTATCTACATGTAATGCATAATAATCGTTGTCAACTGCAGTTATCACTGAACCATTATAGGTACAATTAACAGTCCAATTTGTAGAGACGTTTGTTACTAGACTCTGGTTGTTAGTAATGGTCATTACTGTGTTGTTTAAAGCAGTATTATTCACTCCATTAGCAATGTAATCTCCAGTAGAATTTGTAACCCACAATTCACAAGAAACATTATTATCAGTTAAAGTAGTATTAACAAAACCACTTGCGTAACTAAAATTAAAAGAAACGTTTCCAGCGTCAGTACTATTAGTAAATGTATTGTTAAGAGGAGTTACAACTGTAACCGTAACAACATCAAGGTAAAACTTGTTAGCAAGAGTAGTACCAGAACTTCCAATATTACTTGCTAAATCAGTACAATTAACATACCAGAGATGTGTTCCCGCACTTAAACTAGCGTTGGTAGTCCAAGTAGTTGCAGTATCATTTAAGACTGTACTATTAACACCATAGCCAGTATCATCAATAAACAGTTCACAGGAAGCATTTGGTGAAAGACCATCTGTAAAACTGTATTCTAAATTAGGCGTAGTATCATCGGTCCAAGTCCAATTTTGTAATGTAGATGTATCATTTAAACTTACTGTAGGAGCAGTTAAATCAACATAAACCTCTACTGATTCCGCATTCTTATTGTTCAAAGTATCATTAGCAATCACTTTCAAAGTGTGTAGACCTTCTCCTAATTCCGCAGCAGTATAAGAAATGTTATAGTAATTATTACTCTTAGTTACTAAACCTTCAACGTAACCATATCCATCATAAGTATTATTACTCAAATTAACATCAGCTACACCAACACCAGAATCAGTAACAGTAACATTAATAATAAACTCTCCGCCAGAACCAATATAACTATTTGCAGTAGGGGTATTGATAGTTACAGAAGGTTTGGTATTATCAATCTGTACTCCTGTAATCGTACTATTTTCGATATTTATACTGGAACTGTTAGTAGCATTAACAGTTAAATTATAAGTATCATCAGCAAGAAGTATTGCAGTATCAACCGTAGTATTAAAAATAGTTTGGTTTGTAGTAGAATTCTCAAATGTTACGTTATAAACTAAAGAACCATCCGTCGCATTATAAAAAAAGAAGGTGACGTTAGTAGCGTTACTTTCGTAAGAATTGTTTAACGTTGCGTTGAGTACAATCTTACCAGAATAATTAGTATCTGCAGTTGGTTCAACTACACTAATACTTTGATCCGCAAATTCTGCAACTATCAAATAAGCAAATATTGCAATCACACAAACTAAAAACATCATATAAAATAATTTTTTATCTTTCATCTTCTCAACCTCTTTTTTCATTATAATTATTATTAATCTTGAATTAAGTATGTTTTAAACAGAAATGGTATATAAATGTTCCTTTTCTAGAACTTAGTTCTATACCCTGAACAAAATTAAAATTTTAACAAAGTAAATAAATTAAAAAAATAATCAACAAAAATAATTGCTAAATAAGCAAGAAGAAAACTAGGTACGAAAGGTACACCTTCCTTAATTAAAACTTCAGTTAATTTTCCTTTACCTTCAAGTTTTCTTAATTTCCAGAGATCTTCAAGTTCTAAAGTTTTCTTTTCAAGCACTAATTTGTTTTTTATCTTCAAATCTTCTGCTAACCAATCACCTTCAGTAAGATTTTTTATCTTTACTTTATTGATAAAACAACTTTTCTCTACAGAATTAACAAAAATAAGTAAATAAAAGAAAACAAGTGGAAATAATATTAAAGGCCAAAGAAAAATGTAAAATATTGTTGGCACAATAAGAATTAAAGAAAGAACCGCTAAAGAAATGTGTAATTTCTTTTTTTTAGAAATACTTTTCTTAAAATTAAGCGAAAAAACTTTTCTTTTTTTAATCGCTATATAAACCATCCATAACAAACCAAAAATCGCCCCAAATAATAATAAGGCAATAAAGAAAAACAATAAATCCCAACTGGAATCATTGAAAGGAAAAGTAATTCCAATCACTGCCCCTATCCCCATTAATAATTTACTATCACCACCACCCCACTGGCCCGTGTAATAAAAAAGTAACGCAAACCCAAAACAAACAATAAATCCTAAAATCCCGCTAAGAATAATTTCCCAACCTAAGTTTATAGAAAAGATTGCCCTAATTCCGAACGCAGTAAAAATCAATCCATAATTTAACCAGTCAGGAACTTCTCTTGTCCGAATGTCTGAATAAGAAGCTACTAGAAGTGCAATAAGTGTGATTGTTATTAAGATAACATCTAAAACCATTTCTGGAAAGAATCATTTTATGTATATTAAGTTGTTGGTTTTTTGTTTCTTATTTGCAAACATTTATAAACAAAATTAGATTAACAAACTCATAGACTTTACTATAACAACATACATAAAAATAAAAAAATGCGGTGATAATTATGGCAGAAGATGAATATGAAATGATTCCTCATCAATTACTTTCTGATTTAAAATATGATGTGGAAGCTTTAAAGAAAAAATTAACCCAACCTGATAACAAAAGTAATGAACTAATTCTTGAAATTGAAAGTCTTAAAGATTCAATCCATGAATTAAATACAGTTTTCCAAAAAGCATTAGAAGAAACTAAAAGCGAAGATCCATTACATGAAATAACTCAAATTAATCAAAGGATTAATGATGTTATTAAACAAAATGAAACTATTGCTCAAGGGATGATTGCTATTTCTGATAAATTAGAAGGATTTATGGAAAAACAATCAACACAAACACCAGTAAATAGTGGAATCACAATGTCAACGGGAGCAGGACAAGATACAATAAACCCAGAAGTTCAACATACGATGGGACCACCCGTTCCGCCAGGACCAGGAAGGGTTGCACCACAACCACAGGCAGCAGCTATGGCTGACAGTAGTGAACCAACAATAGATTTTCCACCGCCACCACCTTCCGCTAGTAGTGGGAAAAAAAGGTTAGGACTGTTTAAATAAAAAAATAAAATGACTTCATTAAAAACTAAAAAACTTCTTAAAGAAGTATCACGGACCCTTCAGAAAGAAAGGGAAACTTTTTCTAGGCAGGAAATAGTAAAAAAAATGAACGAAATAAAGTATTTATCTAAGCAGAAAAAAGTACCCAAATTATCTTTACAGAAAGAAATTCGTCATCTGGAAAAAAAATTATCCGGAGTATTTGAACTTGAACAAAAAATGTTGAAAAATAAGAAAAGTGAATCTAGTAAAGTTGCAATTCTTAAAAAACAAATTAACCAATTGAAAAAAAGGTTAGCTGCTAACGAACAAAAAGATTTGCATAAAAAAGTTGAAAAATTGTCCCACCTTCTAGGAGAATTAATGGCTAAACAAGAAACAAAAACTCATGTTAATCTAAATAAAAAAGTTCAAAGAAAAAGTTCAAAATCAAAGTCCAAGCCAGTAAGTAAACAAAAACCTACATCTACGAACAATTCTAATAAAGCGATTATTTTACAGGAACGTTTAGAAGCTTTAAAAGAAGAAATGGAAGCTAACCCACAATTAAGTACTAAAAATCCAAAAAAAGCTCAATTAATTGAAAAGAATATTGTTTCTTTACAAGAAAAATTAAATCAATGTTTAGGTGTTGCCAAAAATATTCCAACCGCAATTAAAACTAAAATGCCCGATAGTGGAGACGGCCAGATTAAACACAAAATGTTATTTGAAGCACCACCAAGTCCAGTTGAAGATGAAACAATTCCAAAAACTGATTTAGATGATGAACTACCTATGCCACCACCTCCAAAAATTAAAAAGTAAGTTTTAATTTTTCTACATTTTTAGAATTATCATTGTAAAGATAGTATGAATTAAGCTACCAAAACGACCGGCCTTCTGCGCTTCGCCTATTATGGCTACGCCATGCTCAGCTTACAAATTAAATGTAAAAATAGCTACTCATTATTGGGGTAGCTTAATTCACATCGAAGACAGTTAAGTTTTTATAATTCAGGTAATTAACTTTAACAAAATGGCAAAAAAATATTTATCAATTCAAGAAATAATTAAAAAAGGTAAAGGTAAAGTATCTTTACGTGGCTGGGTACACCGTGAAAGAGGCAGTAACAAATTTAAATTTATCACTCTTAGAGATTCTACTAATGTGATTCAATGTATTCTTGATAGAAACAATTTTGAAAGTAGTTGGGAAGAAATTGATAAAATGCAGGTAGAGACCTCAATAGAAATTACGGGGATGATTAAAGCCGATGAACGTGCTCCTAACGGTTATGAAATTCAAGTAAGTGAGTATAATATTGTGGGTAAATCTGAAAATTATCCAATTACTAAAGATTTTTCTAAAGAGTTCCTTGCAGATAATCGACACTTATGGTTAAGAAGTAGAAAAATGACTGCAATTTTAAAAATTAGAAGTACAGTTTTTGGAGCGATTGATGAATATTTCAAAGGAGAAGGATTTTATGAATATCATTCTCCAATCCTACAGGCAGTACAGTGCGAGGGCGGTTCTGATTTATTTACAGTTGATTATTTTAAGAAGAAAGGTGTCTTTCTAGCCCAAACTTGGCAATTGTATGCAGAACCAGCAATTTTTGGTTTAGAAAAAATTTATACTATCTCTCCCAGTTTTCGAGCAGAAAAAAGTAAAACTTCCCGTCATTTAACAGAATTTTGGCATGCAGAAATGGAAGCGGCCTGGTGTACTTTTGATCAATTACAAAATTATGGGGAAGCTTTAGTAAAATATATTTTCAACAAAGTATTAGAAAACAACAAACCGGACTTAGAAGTATTGGGTAGAGATTTGAAAAAAATAAAACCAATCGTTGAAAAACCGTTTATCCGGATGACTTACACTGAAGCTTTAAAAGTTTTGGACGAGAAATGTGGAATGAAAGTAGCTTGGGGTAAAGATTTGAGAACAATTGAAGAAGATAAATTAACTAGTACCTATGATGTTCCGATAATTGTCACTCATTATCCAAAAGAAGTTAAGGCTTTTTACATGACGGAAGATCCAGAAAATCCAAAAGTAGTTTTAGGTTTTGATTTATTAGCTCCGGAAGGTCATGGTGAAATTATTGGTGCTTCTGACCGAGAACCAGATATTGAAAAAATCAAACAACGATTAAAAGAAGATGGAGAAGATCCCAAAGAATATACTTTTTATTTAGATACTCGGAAATATGGTAGCGTACCTCACGCAGGTTTTGGTTTAGGTGTAGAACGAGTCATCAAATGGATCTGTGGTTTAGATACGATTAAAGATACTATTCCTTTCCCGAGAACAATGGAACGGTACAAACCTTAATTTTTTTTTTATTTAATATGACTCTTCATTTTGATAAGAATGTTCATCAAGCACTGGACAAAATAGAGTTCTTTGATTATCATGAGATTATTGTCCATGAAAAAGAAGAAGAAAGAACTCATTTGAATTCTTGCCAAATAATTGAAACTTATGGAAAAGCTAAATGGCAAATTGTAGATTTGTTAAACCAGCAATATAACACCAAATTTGACCTTTATAATTGGTTAAACAAAGATAAAAGTGATGAAGTAGCTTACTTTCTTAACGAATCTGGATCTAACTGTTTAAATTATTCAGAATTTAAATCTCCCACCAAATTCCATCTTTGGTTAGGAAAAAATGGATTTATAATTGGAATTGAACAAAATGGCAAAGGATTCAACGCAGAAGAAGTTTATCAAAAAAAAATTAAAGAAAATGAAGGTAACGGGTTTCAATTTTTTGCAAATTGCAAAAGTAAAGTCTTTTTTAACAATTCAAATGATGCCAAAATCGTTTTTTTTAAACATAATTTCCAAATCAATAATTATTGAAAACGTATATTCTCCAGTATATACATTCCAGACCAAAAGATTTATAAAGAGTTCTCCTGAAAAATAATCTCCCCATTTAAAAAGGGAGATAATTACCAATGACAACATATAACTTAAATCAAACAGGAATTGAATCCCTTATTAATTCACCTAGAAACATCAATCGCGTTCCTAATCCAACAGAAATTATTGAGGAGAAAACTTTTGAATCTGTGTTTGGACAACATTGTGATGCTGGTTCATTTGGCACTATAACCCAAAGTCCTAATGGAGGTGTCCGTAAAGTTTTAGCATTTAGTCAGACGCCACTAGTTGATTTACCAGGAATTCATCAAAATGTTAAAATATCTCATTTTAATGACAAAAATTACAAATTAAAAAAAGATGATTTGTCTTTAGAATTCACACTTTCAGAACCAAATCACTTACATGTTGTTGGTGGCATTATGGAAGGAGTAATTTTACGTTCATTACAAGGTATTGAAGGAGTAGTTTCATACCGTGATCGAACATTTACTGTTATTGATGGTTATATTTTTATGTCTACAGAAATGGACAAAGCTCCTGGAAAAACAACTTCTGAACTAGTACAGGAACAAATTACTTTAGAATCCGCATTAAATATTTCTTATAATGCAGCATTAACCCTTCAACAAGTTCACGATTATGACATTATTCACGGTGATATAACTCCCCAAAACATTATGTCAGATGGACAAAAAACAACTATTACCGATTTTGGCAATTCACAAGTTGTTGGTTTAGAAATGTATTTTGGACTTTCCTATCGTGAAGCTAATGAAAAATCTTTTGTAGTAAAATTTGCAAACGATTTACCTAAAATTGGAACTCCAGCATATTTTGCCCCCGAAACATTTTTTGAAGGTACTTCAATTTCCGGCGATGTATTTTCAATGACCACCACTACTCTTTATTTAACAACAGGAATGCTTGTTGCTCGTGAAATTGCAGAAGAAGGATGGAGTCCTAAAATTTATACTGCCACTAAAGAAAAAATGATCGAAAATCATGTCCCAAAACCCGTTCGTCAAGCAATTTTATTTAACCTTGCCGTCAATCCAAATAAAAGAGATTTGGACATGCTTATTTCTGCTTTAGGTACTTCTTTAGGTGCAGAATTACCTGCCGGTGTTAGAGCTTATTCCTGTCCTCCCGTATATGCTCAAACACAATCTCCAATCGTTTCAATGGATTATCTTCAACAATTTGGAGAAGCGAAAACAGAATTATTATCTGGTGAAGAACCTAAAAGTAAAATATTACAATAAAAAACCTACATTTTGATTAGAAAAATCATCTGAAAAATAGAAGTTCAACAAATATTCTTCTAAGCTTCTCTCCAATTTCGTGGCGAAAGCTTTATAAACAAACCAGTTAAAAAACTATTAAACTAATAATCCTAATTATAGGAAGAAATGGAGGAATAAAATATGGCAAAAGAAAAAGAACATATCAACTTGGTTTTCGTAGGTCACGTAGATCACGGTAAATCAACTACGGTAGGAAGATTATTGTTCGACTCTGGTAATGTAGACGAACAAGCAATGAGAAAATTAAAAGAAAAAGCTGAACAACTTGGTAAAAAAGGTTTCGAATTCGCTTTCGTTATGGATAACTTGAAAGAAGAACAAGAACGTGGAGTTACTATTGACTTGGCTCACAAAAGATTTGATACTGATAAGTATTACTTTACAATTATTGACGCACCTGGTCACAGAGACTTTATTAAAAACATGATTACTGGTGCTGCTCAAGCAGATTGTGCAGTTTTAGTTGTAGCTGCTAATGATGGTGTTAACGCACAAACTATCGAACATTTAAAATTAACAAAAATTTTCGGTGTTGGACAGTTAATCGTTGCGGTTAATAAGATGGACATTTCTGGAGTAGAATACTCTGAAGACAGGTTTAAAGCTGTTGTTGAAGAAGTTAAGAAAAACGCAACACAAGCTGGTTGGGATGTTTCAAAAGTAGCTTTCTTACCTATTGCTTCTTTACAAGGAGACAATGTTGCTAAGAAATCAGAAAATATGCCTTGGTGGACTGGAGATACTTTATTACAAGCTATCGACAAATTTGAAGTTCCACAAAAACCAACAGACTTACCTTTAAGATTACCATTACAAGATGTTTATAACATCACTGGTATTGGTGTTGTTCCTGTAGGAAGAATCGAAACAGGCGTTATGAAAATTGGTCAAAAAGTTATTGCTGTTCCTGGAAGAGAAGGTAAAGGTGTTCCTGGCGAAGTTAAATCTATTGAAATGCATCACGAACAAGTTCAACAAGCAGGTCCTGGTGACAACGTTGGATTTAACGTACGTGGATTTGGTAAAAAAGATATTGCTCGTGGAGACGTTATCGGCCCTGCTGAAGCTCCTCCAAGTGTAGCTACTGAATTTACTGCACAAATTGTTATTATGTCACATCCAAGTGTTGTAACTGTTGGTTATACTCCGGTATTCCATATTCATACAGCACAGGTTGCTTGTCAGTTTGTAGAGATTATTAAAAAGCTTGATCCTGCAACTGGTAACGAAGTAACAGAAAACAAAGACATCTTAAGAAACGGCGATGCAGCTATTGTTAGATTAAGACCTGTACAACCTCTTGTAATTGAAAAGAACTCAGAAATTCCGCAAATGAGTAGATTTGCAATCCGAGATTCTGGTGTTACAGTTGCAGCTGGAATGTGTCAGGAGTTAACTAAGAAAGAGATGTAATAATTTTTATTTTTTTTCCTCTTTATTTTTTAGGGAAAAGCTTATAAACAACCCAAAACCAGGGATAAAACGTAAGCATGATGATGAAAATCACCATGTAACAGGAAAAATATATAATGGCACAAAGAGCGAGAATAAAATTAGGCAGTACTGATATTAACAAAGTTAATAGAATTTGTGATGATATTAGGGGTATTGCTGAAAAGACTGGCGTAGATTTACGTGGACCTATTCCTTTGCCTACTAAGAAACTTAAAGTAACCACTCGAAAAAGTCCTTGTGGTGACGGGAAAGCAACTTGGGAAAGATACGAGATGCGGATCCATAAACGTTTAATTGATCTCAGTGCTGATGAGAGAACATTAAGATTGGTTATGAGAGTACCAATTCCTGAAGGTCTCAACATTGAAATCGATATGGTTGATGTTTGATTTAAGAAATTCTAATTTTTTAACAAAATTTAAAGTATAATTAAAATAACTATCTAACTTGTTTAATTCTAACTTGTTTATCATTAAGATACTCGTTCTTAATAAAATTGTTAACAAAATCATCTAGCTGAGGATATTTAACTTTAATTTTAGCAAACAGTTTACCATTTTTAGTAAAAGTATCTTTATTTTTCTTCTTAAAATTTTTAACAAACTCTTTAAGTTTAATTGGCGGACCTTGTCTGAATTCATATTCAGACAATTCATTATTATTTAAAATAAAGTAAATGGTAGCTGTTTTTTTGTGATCCCAATCCCAACCAGATTCTTTAACTCCAAAAACTTCTAATTCTCTCTTCAAAAACTGAAAACTTTTGAGTAATTTATAACCCATAACATCTTCCTTGTTTTTCTTAACAATTGCTGAGAAAAAAACTAAATGTCCTTTCTTAGTTTTAGTTTTAAGTTGATCATAACTAATTTCTTCTTTCTCAAACAAACTAACATTCGGATTTTTCAAATACAGTTTAGCTTTCTTTTGAAAAAGTTTAAATTTTTCTAAAGACAAAGCGGCAGACGCATTTCTATCCTTATCTACTGGGTCAATAATTATTAACGGAGATTGTAACTTTGACTTGTTCAATTCAAAGAAAACATTTTTTGTTGGATAATACTTTTCAGGGTCAATAACCTGTTTCAGTTTCCACTTTTGTGATTCTTTTAACAACTTTTGAAAAGAACCATAATAAGCAATTAGAATTTCCAATACATAACCTGAGAAGCCAGAAAGATAAGATTCCGCCCCGTAAAGATTATTAGCCCTACAAAATTGTTTAGCTAAACGAATATCGTCTTTAATTTTCTTTGTATGTTTGTTAACCCATACTGAATGTAATGGCGAGATATCAGTAATATTAAGCGCTTGTTCCATCTTAATAATTTTTAGCACTGGAACAATTTCAAAAACATAATCCTGATGATTAATTTGAAAATAATCTCTGCTTCCGTGTAACCTTTCAATTTTAATTTTTGGAAAAGATTTCTTAATTGATTTTTCTAACAATTCTGATAAAGATGTTGACTGATCTTTATATTTCTGATAATCAAATTGAACAAAAATATCAATATCATGATTACCAGATAACCAAGTATCTTTAGCTCCAGAACCGCCAAGAGTGGCTTTTGCATCTTTTAAGTTAGAATTTAATTTTTTAATAAAAGTTGAAACTAATTTTTGCAGTTTATTTTGTTCTTCTTTGCTTGGTTTAATTTTATTCAATATTTCTTGCATTGATTCAAAGAATTGTTCTTATTTTATATTAATGTTTTTATTCTGATTTTACTACTAGATAATCATAAACGAGGAAAGGTTTATAAAGTCTTTTTCATTTTAAGAGATTATAATAATAATAATAATAATAATAATAATTATCATGAGGTAAAAATAAAATGTTAAAACACGAATATAAACCAGGATTTGCAAAAATACCAGGATGGGAACATAAAGATGCAAGTTATATTGTTGAAAATCAAAAGATGAATAATGCTAAAGGAATGGGCGGATTAGTAGGATTTGTTACCGGAATAAGTCTTTTCCCAGCAGGTATAGAAAAACTTGACCAATTAGTAAATATGCCTAGTCCAGTAGGAGCAGGTTTGATGATTGCAGGAACAGCTTTAATAACTTATTTAGGAGTAAAGGCTGGAGAAAGAATTGCTAATTACGAAAATAACAAGTATCGATTTTAAATCTTTTTAAATTCTTTTTCAATTAATTTTTCCATAACTTTTTCTTCTTTTTCTAAGAAACGTAATTCTTTAATTAAAAACATCTTAATTTGATTCTTGAAGATTAATAATAAAAGTAATAAGCTAACCATAACTGTGATCAGAATCATTGTAACACTTACTTCTCCCGCTGCTAACTCCGCTCCAAAATAAGTTAAAATAATCATCTGTAAGATAAAACCAACAGTTGAGACCCAATTAAAATCTCTTAATCTAATCGAAGTTAAACCGGCCATGAAACTTACCAAATCGTTAGGGAATATTGGTGCAATCCTAGCTAGGAATAAAGCCCATCTCTTTTTCTGCTGAAAAAAAATGTGAAAATGGACCATTTCTTTCTTGCCAAACAATTTTAAAGCAAGTTTTTTACCATACTTTCTCCCAACTAAAAAAATGATCATTGATCCAAAAAAAGCACCGATTAAACTGTAAACTAATCCCAGAATTGGACCAAAAACAAATCCGGCAACAATTGTAGTTATTTGTGATGGAATTATTGATATTGTTGTTTGGAATGTTTGTAATAATATTATCGCTATTGGTGCTAAAACGCCAAAACTGAGGATTAAAGTTTTTAACAATTCAGGGTTTGCTAAATAATACTGAACAGTTTTAGATTCTGTAATCAAGAAATAAAATAAAATAGCTAAAGCCAGAAGTAAAAAATATTTCAGTTTATGCACCCTCTTTTTAATTTGCATTAAAAGTAATTAAAATTGTTGAAGTATTTAAAGTTTATTTAATATTAGGGGTAACGGAGACTTTTTATATTAATTGTTTTTTCTATAATCAAGATGGTAATCTTAAAAACAAAAATTCAATGTTTTCGTTGTAAAAAGAAAGTTGATAAGAACGAAACAAGGGTAAACAAATCAGTAAATGGCGAACCCAGGCATGAATGTTTTACTTGTTTCAAACGTTACCGGAGAGAACCTTTACTGGCAGGAGTTGAAGAAATCCCTTATAAAAAAGATTATTATTGTCAACGGTGCAATTATAAATTTAAGTCTAAATTAAACACTTGCCCTTATTGTAGTAAAAATGATTTGGTCATAGGTGGAAATGTTTCTCTTAAAGAACTGATGTGATAATTGATTTTAAATATAGAAAGGTTTAATTAGCAAAATTGTTTTCTACTAATGATGAAGTTCAAATATACGTTAAAATTCATTTGGGGAATTGTTTTAATTGTAGCTAGTTTACTGTTAGGCCTTCTCACTAAAATTTTCATGATTCTCTACTTAAATAACGAAAATGTTTTTTGGTCAATGGTCATAATCTATATTTTATCCTGGCCAATGTTAATATGGGGCATTTGGTGGGCTGGTAAAGAATATGCAGAAAGTTTAAGAAAATACTTTCAATATAAATATTATCATAACCATATGAAAGTTAAAACTAAGAAAGCTTATCATGCAACTAAAGAAAGAACACAAAAATTGAAAGAAAGAGCTAAAGTTAAATCAGCAAAATTAAAAGAAAAGACTAAAGAGAAGACAAGGAAACTAAAAAATAAACTAAAAAATAATCGTCATTAATTTATATGATTAAGTTCATTGCTAATTCTAATTTAAGAAAATAAAAGCGCCAACGCCCGGACTTTCAAAAATAGTTCCGCTTTTTCGCAGTGCGTTGAACTTTATGTTCAACTCGCTCTTGCGTTTCAAATGAGCGTAACCATTTGTTTGAACCGGGAATTCCGAGAGGAACTGGTTATCTCATCCAATTAAGGATTCAAGACCAGCGCAATACCGGATTATGCGACGTTGGCATTTTTATGACATTAGTCGCGCCCAAAAAGATAAAATCTTTTTCAGGATGCGACGTTGGCACGAATATAATTAAGAAATAAGTTGATTTATAAAAGTTTAGGTTTCTTTGTTTAATAATTCAAATGCCTGATATTCAAAACTACCTAAATTATAAACTTTTTCTCCCAATGTTAAAGTTCCAAAGTGAGTAGAACCAATTTTTTTCCAAACATTTTCTTTTACATCTTTTTCGTAATGAGAGATAATCTTATTACCATCAATAATTCCAGTTAAAGAAAGAATCCCTGCAACTCCATTAAAAGAATAAGCAGAATAATTGTTAACATTTTTTTCATCAGTAAGATTTATTTTTCTTCCAGACTTATCTTTTTCTACTTTTAATTCTAAATCCATATTAACACCCAACAAAAATATTAAAAAATTAATAAAAAATAAAAATCTACTTGATTCGAATAACTTCCAAATTCTTAGGAGCAGTAGTTTCTATCCTTAATTGTTTATGTAAACTACTAGCTAAATCTAAACACCGAGAACTTTCACCGTGCATTAAGATCACTTTTCTAGGACAAGGATTACACCTTTTTACATAATTCATTAACTGTCTTCGATCAGAATGGTTAGTGATTTCCACTTTATGAACTTCCATATTAACTTTCAAAACCTGATTTTTTCGATCATCTCTCATCATCAGTTCTGTTGCCCCTTCCCTAATTCGATGACCTAAACTGCCCGGTGGTTGGTAACATGAAAAAATTAAACTATGCTTTTTACCTTCAGCCAAAGCTTTCAAATATTCTACGGAAGGACCGCCCTGTAACATTCCGGAAGTAGCAAGGATTAAACAAGGCCCTTCATCAGCAATAATTTGTTTTCTTTCTTTTTGTGATCCAACCCGTTTAAAAATTTCAGACAAGAAAGGATTATTCTCTTTATGAAAAATTTGTTGCCTAATATTTCTGTTCAAGAATTCAGGGTAAGCAGTATGAATTGCAGTAATATCATAAAGCATTCCGTCAAGATGAACTGGAACAGTAGGGATTTTTTTCTCTCGCATTAATCGCTCTACAATAATCATTACTTCTTGTGCTCTTCCAGATCCAAGAACGGGCATCAAAACTTTACCACCACGTTCAAAAGTTTTTTTGATAACGTCAATCATGTATCCGTCAGCTTCCTGTTCGTTCATAACGTTATCTTTACCACCATAAGTAGATTCCATGATTAATGTTTCTACTCTAGGAAACTGAGTATTAGCGGCTTCTAAAACGTTAGTTCGTCCATACTTTAAATCACCAGTAAAAACTACGTTATGTAAACCATTACCAATATTTAAGTGCACAATTGAACTGCCCAAAATATGTCCCGCATTGTAAAATGTTAACCTAACGTCAGGTGTAATATCAGTAACTTCATCATAATCTAGACAAATTGTATGTAAAACTGTATCTCTAACTTCTTCACTAGAATAAATTGGATCTTTACCTTCGTTACGTTGAATCTTGATCATGTCCAATTGCAGTAAAGACATTACGTCCCTTGTTGGTAAGGTACAATAAACTGGCCCTTTGTAACCATACTTAAACAAGTAAGGAACTAACCCAGAATGGTCTAAATGTGAATGAGTTATAATAACTGCATCAATATCTGAAATGTTAAATTCTGGTGCATCTAAGTAAGGATAAGAGTCCGGTCCATCCTGACTAGGATCAATCCCACAATCCATAATAATTCTAGATTCTGGTGTTTGTAATAATAAACATGCTCTTCCTACTTGCCTTGCAGCTCCTAAAAAAGAGATCCTAACCCATTCGTGTTTCTTTTCTCTTAACCAGCCATCATAAACCCGATGTCCAGTTTTGTCCAAAAACTTTTTTCGATAATCAGCATTTTCGTAAAGTACTGAACGAATACTTTCAGTCAATTTTGACCTAATTGGCGGATTCCTTTTGATTAATGGCACCCACATAGTTTTAGATTTAATTTCTTTAAGAATTTCTCCTTGTTTACCAATAACTACTCCTGGCTTATCAGCATGAATAATTAATTGACTTCTAGGTGCATCAAAAATAAACTCCTGTGCACCAGCTTCTTTAGGAATTATTTTTCTAATTTCTTTTTCCGCTTTTTCTATTTCCATACACATTGACGGGTCTGGTCTAACTTCAATTCTCTTCTTAAACTGTTGAACAGCAGCTTTAATTGTTCCTTTATTATTAAGAAAATATTCTTTATCTTTAGTGTAAAGGACAATGTTGGCTGCTTCAAAAGCGCCATCGGAAATTGTTTTTGGGGGTAATGTCTTGATTATTTCTTTTAATATATCCGGCATTTTTTATATTCCTCTGTTATTTATTTTTAAATGGCAGATGCTTGAAAATTATTTTTAATTTTCATTGTGTCTGGCATTTCTTATATTCCTCATAAAATTTTATTATTCATATTTTTGTTTAAGATTTTAACTATCTTTACTGACATCAATTTGAAAAACTTTTATTTTTGTAACCAGCTGGTCATTTTTTAGAATTTTAACCTCTAAAAAAAGAAATTAAAAAAATTTAATTTAATAAACTATACTCAATCTCTTTATGCAGTACTTTCTTAATTTCTTTATTGTTGACTACTATTACATCAATCCCATTCCCGGAACAAGAGTCACGTTGCAAAGCAGTATTAATTGCTTGAACAACCAATTTAACACCTTCCGCAGTAGTCATTTCAGGATTGTACTGAGTTTCTAATACACCTAAAGCGAAAACTGAACCTGAACCAGAAGAGACATAATCAGTAATGTGAGTAATGCTTCCATCAGGGAACAAATCGTACAAATGAACTCCAGAAGAGTCTTTTCCACCTAATAAAAAGTGGGTAACTCCAGGAATCATGCTCATCCTTCTAATGTTTGAATAAACTAATCCACCAAGTAAATTAGCTGCTTCTTTGGCAGTTGGTTGTTTATTAGTTCTAACTTCTTTTAATTTTAATTCTGCTTTTACTAATTTTGTAACTAACTGAGCATCGGAAACAGTCCCTGCCCAAGTTACAGCAAAATCGTCATTAAGGATATGAACTTTATCAGCTCGTTTATCCACAATCATTGTTCCAGCAGTAGCTCGCTTGTCAGCTGCTAAAATAATTCCGTCTTTACAGACAATACCTACAGTAGTAGTACCAGTTTTTAATTGATTTTCCATATTATAACACCTTTAGAATGCTTTATCACATCTATCATTTATTTAGTAGTGAAAAGATAAAGATTATATATAAATGTTTTGGAAAAAAAGTAAAAAGAAAAAAATTATTCTAATCTATCTTTCATTACTTCATTTAAATCTCTTTGATACTTAGCATTTTGATCATCAACATCAATATGTGGTAATATGTTATGATAAAAATGAGCTATGTCAACTTGTCCACATGGTTCAAATTGTAATTCCAATTCTAGTTTTTTAGTTTCAAGAACTGGTTTCTGGTATAATTTCATTGACATCTTTATTTAGCGGCTTGGTAATCTTCTTCAACAATATTATCTTTAGCATCATATTCTGTACGTTCCATTTTCCATCTGCCACCAAAAGGTTCGAAAACTCCATCATTGAAACATCTTACATTGGTTCTAGAACCATCTTCATGAGTTTTAGTATAATGTTGCTCTTCAGCCATACCATCGCCATCATAATCCATCTTTACAAATTTTTCTGAACCCTTTTCTAATCTTAAATATGAGATTTCAATACCCCTTTCATCAACACGCTTTACAGCTTTTACTACAGTTCCATTTTCAATTGGATTTTTACCACAGAATTGATTCACCTCATAATTAGTAGTAGTAGCACATCCACTTAAAGCAGTTAAAGCTGTAGCTCCAACTAGTAATTTTTTTCCAGTATTAACAATATTTTCTAACATTTTCATTTTATTTGTACCTCATTGATAATCAGTTATAGGTGGTAATTGTATTGTTTCTCTCTTTACTTCAGGGCTTCTTACTGAAACTAACATAGCAATTCCTGGTGGTGATGGTGGGTCTTTTGGATCAAAATCATACGCACTTCTTGTTAAAAAAGTTGAGATTGGACTTGGTTCATTATCATCATCTCTACCATATTGACCAAGATCAACCGGTTTAAATCTCTTAAAATCGCTATAATCAATTACAATATCTTCTAACGGAAAGCCACTTTTTGCAGGTGGCAATAATGGTTTGTCTTCACCAAGTCTATCATATTTTAAAAATTTCATTTTAATAAATACCCCTTCTATGCAGCCGCTCCACCTGGACCATGATAAAAATCATGGTTATTTGGAAAAGTTTCAATATCTCTTGCTAATTTCTTATACTGTTCAACAATTCTTCCTAAAGCAAAACTAGGATTAACTTTATAATCCATTTCAGCTAAATGTGCCTTTAAACTTTCAATAGAATCTTTTGGATCTTCTCTTAAACCGTAATTAGTTATAATGCATTCAAAATCGGATCTAGAATCAAAACCTAATCCACTTGTAACATTTCTTTCAATCTGTTCTTGGAATGGTGTTTGTTCTGTAATTGGATTAAAATTATAAAGACCATGCCCTATTTCTCCTCCAATTATCATTCCTAATAATCCTAATGCAGTTTCTGGTTTTCCCATTTTAATATATACCTCATAATTAGTCTAATATTAACTTAGAAACAGTTTTTATTTATAAATCTTTGGGTAATTTGTTACTTTTAAGTAGCTAAAATAAAGCTCCGCCACTAAACCCAAAACCAGCGTTAAAATCTCCACTTTCATGCAAATAGAAGTCTACTCCGGTTTGTAAATAAAATGGATACATTTCTAAACCCACTTTAACTGATGGAGTCCACATTATTTCACTTTCAGAATTGATGCCCATCCTAAAAGCACCAATTAATAATTCTAAAGAATCTTTAGATTTAGGGTCATACTTTCCAAACCCGTTAGTTAAACCAAATTCATACAAATCAATCTCAGAACCAGTTGATAACAAATTAAGTGAATATTCTCCAGAATAATTACTAATTCCTTTCTTACGAGTGTTAGAATCTTCTTTGTACAATTTAACCATTACTTTCCCACCTTGTTTCCAATCTTCTGGCGTTTGTGATAAACTGTAACCAAAGCCTACTTTTTTATAAGCTACTTTCCGCTGCAAATGTTGGTTAATACTAGCACAAGAAGTACTCAGAAGTAAAGTGCTCAAACATAAAGGTAATATTTTTTTTAACATTTTAACAATACTCTTCTAACAAATCTAACATATTTTGTGCTTTCTTTTTTGCTTCCAGTTTCATTTTAATTGATGCTAAAGGTCTACTCCCGCTTGTACGAGTGCCAGAAATTTTAACTGTCTCATTTACTTCTTGGTTTAAGAAATTAACAACATCTTTCATTGTTAGATCATCATTCTTTTCTTCAACAAGCCTATATTTTGAAACGTAATCTAAATAATCTTTAGCAAATATTTTACAATCATCTCCAACAAGTTCATAACCCGGAATTTTGTTAACTATATCTATATATTTCATTTTATTTTATCCTCAATTGTTCGATGATAATGTTTTCTTGCTTCGCTAGGAGAAACCCATCCATCATGGTTAAAATCAGCTTGACGACATGTTTCTTGATAACTTTTTGTGTTAACTGCTGCACCATCACCTTCAATAACAACATAACCGTCTGCTATTTTTCTGGTACGAACAGTACCATTTTTCATTCCCGCAGTAGTTTGTAATAAAAAACGAGTTTTTTCATTTCTCATTCGGATAACTTGTTCTTGAATTTGATAAGCACGGTAATCAAAATTTTGTGGTTTAGAAACATGCTGATTAGAAGAACAACCAGTAGCTAGAACTAAATAAGTTAAACCTAATAGTACTGGTTTCAAAAAGTAATTTTTTATTTCCATGAGTCTTTCTTCTCTTCAAACTGACTATCTAAATCTTTATGATCTTCTTTTGCGTGAGACCTTACGCTTTCAGTTTGATACATTTTTCTTTGTTCTTCTTGTTGCTTTTGCATCACTTCGTACTGAGTTGGAACACAACCAGACAAGGATACAGCTACTGCTGCACCCATTATTGCTTTTGCTACATATCCAACTGTTTTTTTCATTGTTTCATATTTCATTTTATTTTTCCTCTAAATTTTTTGAAATTTTTTTTCACTATATTTCAATTCTTTATCATAATCTGATCCTGTTTTTATCATTGCTTTGAAGTGTTTACTAACATTTGAAACATCAATATTAAATCTTAAGGTATAACCAATATCTAAATCAGTTTCAAAACTTTCAACATTTTCATTATAAACTGCAAGCATGGTTTTGTATGATTGGCCATGGCATTTTGCAGCTGAGACACAACTCTCAGCAAATAAACCAACTGTCCTTTGATTTAAAGTACTAAATACTTTTCTTGCTGCAACCACATTTTCATTATAGTTATGAACCCTAAAAAAATGATTATTAGACTTAGAATCAGATAATATCTTAGTTAAATTTTTAACATCTTCTTCAATAATACTTGGAATTGACATAGCAATAAAAAGGTCTTTGCTAGGCAGGTGATTTTTACCATCAATCACAGATTCAGATTTAATTAAAAGGTAAGTTGCTTCCATTCTTTGCAAAGCATAGTAAGATAATACTAATGCATTCTTCATTGCATTTTCTTGTGAGGTTAATGTTAATCTTTCTAATGTCATTTTTTCCCTCCTAATTACCAACGTATTCTGATTCTATTTTTGTGTCCGTGCCCATGTTTATGACCATGTTTATGTCCATGATGAGACCCATGCTTATGTCCATTATATTTATGCCCATGATGATAACCTCCATGGCTATGAGAACCATTGTGCGGATGACAATGATTTTTATAACCATGTCCATGACAATTCTTTTTATTCTGATTTACTTGGTAATGTACTGGGGGTGTTCTAAAAGCAAAGCCCACTCCGTATGGTTCAATACAACCAGTAGTACCAACAGCAATCACTCCCGCTAATAATAATTCTAATCCTAATCTAGATTTTTTCTTTTCTTCTTTCATTTCCATTTTTATTTTCCTCCTCATGATTCTTAATCTGCTCTAAGTTTTTTCTCTATTCCTTGAGCCAGTTTTATAATCTCAGTTGCTATTGCTCCCATCTCTAAAGGCATGGGTTCAATTTTTAAGATCTGGGCTCCAGGACATTTATATAAATCGACACCTTCAGCTAGATAACCTTTATGGGCAATTTTACTCAAGTCTCCTGGAATTCTAACCAAGTCTGCAATTCCATCTCCATTACAATCTAACACACCCCATGGTTGATAACCACTAGGGGATATGTTCAGACTGTACGGTTGATTTCCTTTTGGTTCTTGCGGTTTACAGGCAGTTATACCTAAAGCTAAAGCCGCACTCAATAATAATATTTTATAATCCATTTTTATTAGTCTCCATTTACCAACTTCTTCTTTGACGATAATTGTTACAAGTATCATGATGAGTATGCCAACCATCATGGGGGTGACATTGTTTCTCATTACAATGATAATGACATTCTTTCTTTTGATTGTAACGGAAACCCATTCCACCAAAAGAAGCGGAAAGATTTCCTCCGCAACCGGCCATTAAAGCAGGGATAGCAATTATCAAAGATACTTTTTTGATTTTTTCAGTTAATGACATTTTATCTTATTCCATGAAATTACTAGCTTTCCAATAATGTCTAATCAATTCTGCAGTTGCAGTCTGGTCTAAACTTTTTCCTGAAGCTACTGGACCGTCTCCAGAAACTAGGTTTCTTTCACGCATACATTTTCTAGCAACTCTTACTGATTCTCCCATTACTGCTACTTCATCAATACTTTTGAAAGGAGATTGTTCTGCAGCTTTTCCTTGTAAATAGAAACAAGCATGTGATTCACTTATTTTTCCATTCTTGCCGTATAATGAAATTGCTTCTTGAGCCATCTCTTGCCAAGGTTGCATTTCGTTTCTTTCAACAGAATGATTATAAGAATCATTTCCGCTCATTGTTTTTTCCAAACCTGCAGTTACACATGCAGTTCCAGTTAGTGTTATTGTAGCTGATGCCAAAATTGGCATTATCATTTTTTCATATTTCATTTTATTTTCACCTTTATTCTTGTTTTAGATTTTCATTAAATCTTTTCATAATCCCGTATTGTGGATAAACTAATGATTCTATTTTAGCAGAAAACAATTTTGTTTCATCTTTACTTAAGAAATGAACTTTATCACCAGAAATGTAATCCTTATCATTTTTATTTAAAACTGCAACTACTTGTTTTTCAAGTTGATGGTTTTTAATGTAAGATCCCATTTGTGAAGATAAGCTAAATAAAGGTGATTCTTGTCTTAATCTTGCGAATTTACCTATTTCACTTTCTCCATCAACCTCACTAAATATCCCATAGGCATAATTTTCTGGACTTGAGTTTGGATGCTTAGCTAAGAATGAATAATCACCTTCAACATTTTCAACTTTCAATATTTTTAATAGTGTCATTTTCTATATCCCTCTTAATATTCTTAACAAACCTTGTGCTTTACTTTTTGATTCTGTTCTTGAAGCATAAGCTACTTGAGAATCAATAAAGTTCCATCCTCTTGGATGAATTTCCATGTTTACAGTTTCTTCTAATTTTTCAACAACTGTACTAATGTCTAAGTTTTTTAGGTATTCACTAGACCGTTCATCAATACACATTATATCTGCTTTATTTCCTAAGTCTCTTCTCATTAATTTGTCAACAACGTGATCAAAGTAAAATGATGCTGGGATTCTTTTATGAGGTCCTACATTTGCATCTTCAGGAATTTGTTTCTTTATTTTTGAATAACTCATCTTTTCAAATATACCTCTGCACAGATTTGATCGCCTTGTCTCTTGTATCTTGTCATTGTATTCTCTAATGTTACTTCTCCGCCTTTGCCTTCAGTTAAATAATCAGCAATCATTGTTTTAGCTTCATATTCAGTCATATCTCTTTTAGTAGAAACATCGCCAACACTAGAACAAGCTCTAGCAAGAACTCCGCCATTTAATTCTCTAATTTCTGGTTTCAATGTAGTTGCACAGCCCCCAAGTACTAAAGCTGCAATTCCAGTTAAAATCATTTTTTTCATTTTTAATTTCCCTCTTTGTTATAGCTTAGTAGTAACAATGGTTATTTAACTATCTTTTTACTATCTTCCATATCTTAGATATTAAAAACAGAAAAGTTTAAATAAAAACAAAACTAAAATCAAAATATGAACAGAAAATTAATCAAACAGGGTGGAACTGGACTTACATTATACGTTCCCAAGAAGTGGGTGGATCGATTAAAACTTAAACCAGGAGATGAAGTTTCAGTAGAAGAAGATGGAAACAAACTTATTCTTAGTCCAGAGACTGTACTTAAAGAGAAAAAAATTAAACTTGATGCCACCAAACTTGATGAAAACTCTTTAAGAATTGCTTTATCTTTACTTTATTGGCAAGGTTACAATAAAATAGAAATAACAAACAAAGATAAATTTTCTTTTCTAGGTATTAACAAAGTAGTTGATAATTTTATTGGGATGGTAATTACAGATCAATCTGATCATAAAGTAACCATTGAAAATACTATCAAAGAAAATGTTAAAAATGTGGATAAAATTATTAACAAATTATTCATTACTGTGAAATACATGTTTTCCTATTTGTTAAATAACTTTTCTAAAAATTTAGAGAATGATTTAGAAATTTTAGAACTTAGAAATTCAATCTTAAAACAAGGTAATTATTGTCAAAAATTGATTTTTGTTAATAATTTTGGTAAAGAAAAAACTTATGAATATGTGGTCGTAGTTCTAATGTTAAAAAAGATTTCAGGTTCGTTATTTTTCTTATCAAAAAATAAACTACATTTAAAAAAGACAGAAGCATACTTAAAAAGATCTTTTGACTGGTTTGAAAATTTACACAATAGTTATCTTAAGAAAGATCCTACTACTTCTTTAGAAATTTATGAATTATTAAACAAAGAAAAGATTAAACTCTACAAGGAGCAAAATGAGAACGTTATTTTTGGAGGAATGATTGAACATATGTTTAGTTTATCGCTAAGAGTTAGCAGCATTAATCTTTAGTTTAAAAAAAAGAGCCCCGGGCGAGACTTTCAGAATGATTCCGCTTGATTCGCAGTGCGTTGGGTTTTATACCCAACCCGCTCTTGCGTATCAAATGAGCGTAACCATTTGGTTGAACTCGCGACCTCCTGATATCTTGATGTGCTTTGGATTAATTTTGTAAACACATCCGATAGAGATTTACAAGTCAGGTGCTATAGCCACTAAGCCACCGGGGCAATACATGCTTGGTAACTTAAGGGGACTAAGAGAGCAACGCGAACGCATGTCGCCTGTCTTATCAAATGGGACTCCATTTGCCATCTAAGCTACCGGGGCAATATCAAGGATTTTATTTACTCTATTTATTAACTTTTTGGAAAAAACAAGCTTAAGAAAAACCAAAACCTTATAAAATCACGAAATTTCCTCATAAACAACAATGCAAGAACAAATATTAGATTTGCTTATTGAAAAAGAGGATGTTACCTGGAGAACAATCCTGTTCGATCTTGTTAAGACTGAACAGATGGACCCCTGGGATGTTAATTTAAGTCTACTAACAAAAAAATATATTGATTTGATCAAAAAAATGCAGGAACATGACCTGAAAATTTCTGGAAAAGTTCTTCTTGCTGCTGCGTTTTTGTTAAAAATCAAATCTGCCCATTTCTTAGATCATGACATTACTAACCTTGATAAGTTAATGCAACAAACTGAAGATCAATGGGAAGATGATTTGTTTGATTTCTCTGAATTGGGCTACGTTCCTGATAAAAAGAAACGAGAAAAACATCAATTTACACTAATTCCGAGACAACCTCAACCCAGAGATAGAAAAGTTTCTATCCACGATTTGGTTAACGCATTACAAAACGCAATGCAATCAAGGAAAAGAATTCTTGCTAAACAAAAACCAGTAAAATATAATCGCCCTAAAAGAACAATGGACATTATGGAAGTTATCCGTGATTTGTATCACAAAATTGCATTTTATACTCATAAAAAAGAAAGAAAAAATTTAACTTTCTCACAATTATTACCACCAGAAGCAAAAAAGAGAGATAAAGTGTACACATTCATCCCATTATTACATTTAGAAAGTCAACAAAAGATTTCTACAAAACAAGCAGAACCATTCAACGAAATTCATGTTAAGTTAATAGATAAAAAAATTAAAGCAAAAGCAAAATAAAAATTGATTTATAACAAAAAAAAGCTAAATAAACCATAATCTTTTTATTCTCATCTGTTTTCATCTACTTTAATGGTGTTTGATGTTATTATTGGCAGAAGTAAGAAAGACGTTGCCAAATTCGGAAAAAGAGGTACAGTATTCTTAGCTAAACAGTATGTTAAGATGGGTCAAACCACTGCCCTTTCTAATCCAGTCTACTTAGATGTTGCTGGTGCACACGTAGTTTTTATTGTTGGTAAACGTGGATCTGGTAAATCTTATACTATGGGAAGTATTGCAGAAGGATTAGCAGACCTACCACAAGAAATTAAACAAAACCTGGCTATTGTTCTCCTAGATACGATGGGGATTTATTGGACAATGAAATATCCCAATTTTCAAGATGCAGAATTAGTAAAAAAGTGGGGTTTTGAAACAAAAGGGTTAGATGTAAAAATTTATACCCCTTCAGGATTTTATTACAAGTATAAAGATGAAGGAATTCCAACAGATTTCCCATTTTCGTTAAGACCAATAGAAGTTTCACCTAACGATTGGTGTACATCATTCAACTTAGATCCAAACTCAGCGGCAGGAGTTTTAATTACTAAATCCGTGCAAACACTTAACAAGAAAGAAGAAAGTTACGATTTAGATCAACTAATGGAAATTGTTAAAAATGATCCAGAAAGTGATCGAGTTACTATTAGCGTTGTGATGAACGAATTTGAAAAAGCTAAAGGATGGCAAATATTTTCCAAAGAAGGGACAAGGTTAAAAGAAATTGTAGCGGGTGGACAAGTTACAATTTTAGATGTAAGTCCTTATGCTACAATGGCTTCTGGTTGGGAAATTAAAAATTTAGTTATTGGCATTATCTGCAGAAGTTTATTCCAACAACGAATGTTAGCAAGAAAAACTGAAGAGTTCAAATCTGTTGATGCCGCGATGCATTACTTTTCTAAAGATGTTAAAGAAAAAATGGAAGATCCTTTAGTTTGGGTAGCGATTGACGAAGCGCACGAAGCTCTTCCCCATGATGGTAAAACCGCCGCTTCAGATGCATTGATCACTATTCTCCGTGAAGGAAGACAGCCAGGAATAAGTTTAATCTTAGCAACGCAACAGCCAGCAAAAATCCATACCGACGTAATGACTCAGTCTGATACAGTTATTGCGCACCGGTTAACTGCAAAAATGGACACCGAGGCTCTGGGCATGTTAATGCAAAGTTATATGCGTTCAGGATTAGATGAAGAAATAAACGGATTACCAAGACTAAAAGGAGCAGCTGTACTTTTTGATGATGCTAATGAAAGATTGTTTCCTGTGCAAATGCGACCTAGATTTACTTGGCATGGCGGTGGATCTCCAACAGCAATAAGAGAACGGAAAGGACAAACTAGCGATACAATAAAAAAATTGAAAGAAATGGATTTGTAGAATTCTTATTTTGAATAATGAACCCAACGCATAACGCCTTTGATCATAGTCTCACAAAGGAAGTGCAACGTTGGGGTTATATGTCTAAAAACAAAGCGTATTTAAAAATTTAATCTTTTTTTAGAAAATATTGATCACATTGCTTCTAATCTTTTAATCCGGTCATTAATTGGCGGATGTGTAGAATATAATTTTTTCATGAAAGATCTTTTACTTTTCCGAAATGGTGTGGAAATAAACAAATGAGCAGTAGCTTTATTAGCGTGATCTACTAATGGATCAGGATCCCCTTTAATTTTTTTTAATGCATCCGCTAACCCTTTCGGATATCTTGTTAGTAATGCTCCAGAAGCGTCAGCAAGATATTCCCTTTTCCGAGATATTGCTAACTTAATTGCTTCCCCTACTAAAGGAGCAAGAATTGCTAAAGCAATCCCCACAATTATAAAAATAATAGTTAATTGGCCACTATCTCTACTTTTTCCTCTTCTACCCCATAAGAAACTACGTAAGATAAAATCAGATAATAAAACTGTAATCCCTACCATTACTGCAGCTAACATCATCACCCGAATGTCAAAATTTTTAATGTGTGACATTTCGTGAGCAATAACACCTTCTAATTCTAAACGATTCAGTTTATCAAGCAAGCCAGTAGTAACCGTAATTGAAGAATGTTCAGGATCTCGACCAGTTGCAAAAGCGTTCAAAGCATCATCTTCAATAACGTAAACTTTTGGTGGTTTTGCTAATCCAGCAGCGATAGCTATCCCTTCTACGGTATTAATTAGATGAGTATATTTTGGTTTAGTAGCTACCTTGGCTTTAGTCATTGCTAAAATAGCGTTAGCACCACCGTAATAACTAATTAAGAAATAAATTGTTCCAGCAACTACAGCTAAGCCAACCCCAAAATAAGTAGATCCGTAAAAGAACCCTACAACATAACCAATAAATATAACAAAAACCATAAAGAAAAAGATTAACAAATACGATTTTCTTTTGTTAGATGCAATTTCTTCATATATTCCCATTTTTAAAAATTAAAAAATTAAAAAACAAAGTAAAGTTAAAACTCCACTTTAACGTTTTTCTTTTCTTTTTCTTCAGCACCAAAAAATTCTTCCTGATGGAAGCCAAACATTTTTGCAAAAATATTTTTTGGAAAAACCTGAATTGCTTCATTAAAAGCCATTACACTATCATTAAAAAACTGTCGTGCGTAAGCAATTTTTGATTCTGTCCCAGACAATTCTTCCTGTAATTGCATAAAATTTTCATTAGCTTTCAGATTGGGATAATTTTCCGCCACTGCAAAGATAGATTTTAAAGCGTCAGTAATTTGATTAGAAGCTTTAGCTTTTTCTTTTGTTGAACCAGACATTAAACTTGTTCTTGCTTTAGTAACCGCTTCCAAAACACCTTTTTCATGTTTCATGTAACCTTTAACTGCACTTACTAAATTAGGAATCAAATCGTACCTTCTTTTTAATTGGACATCAATTTGTGCCCAAGCATTTTTTACTCTTACTCTCAATTTTATCAAACTATTGTAGATATAAACTATAAATAAAACTACAACTGCAATAATAACAATAATAATCCATGTTGCTAACATTTTTTAAACCCCCTTAAAGTTAATAATAGTTTAAAACAGTTCTAGCTTTTAAATATTACGGGAAAATTAGTGTTTAAGAGTTTAAATAATTTTGTTAAGAAGTTCATTCAAAACTACAGGTAATTCTTTAATTCCATCTTCACCACTAAAATGGCCTTTTTTATTCTCAATAATAATTTTTGCATTTAACTTTCCTTTAAAGATTTCTGCATCACTTTCCGGGACAAAAAGATCATCATTAGAAAAAATGGTTACAAAATTATCAGAATGTAATTTTATTTTCTCCCAGTTAAGAGGAGTTTTTAACCAAGGTTGAGCTATTTCTTCTGCACTTTCTTCTTCAATTGCTACAGGTAACAAATTAACCCAACCAGCAACAAAAATTATTTTACCAACTTTAATTTCTGGGTTTAAAGTTTCTAAATATCTTAAAATAGTCTGACAACCGATAGAATGGCCAACAAAGAAAGTATTTTCATCTGCTTGACCAACTTGTTCAGAAAGGTTATTTACCCAAGAATTTATTTCTGGTTCCTCACTATTAGGCATTTCTGGAACAAAAACTTCAAAATTGTTCTTTTCCAATTCTTCTTTTAACCAAGGAAACCACCCTTCTTCAGGATAACCACCCCAGCCATGGATAATAAAAACTCTTTTCATAAAAGTATGAAAACCTAAATCCATTTATTAAATTTTCTCTATTAATATTAGCTTAACTAATAAAAAGATATATAAACAAAAACTACTTACTTAACAAAAAAGAGGTGATTAAATCATGGTTTTAGAACATATATTTCCTGAAGATTGGTTAGAAAAAAAAGGTAGATACGCTTTCTTTCTAGGTGTACTTTATTCAATGATAGGAATACTTATTGCGTCCGTACTTTTTCCGGGCGATCCAGCACTGGTAGCAGTAGCGTTTACTTCACTTTTACTCTTACCTGAATTATACAAAATATTTTCCATAGAAGAAAGACAAGAAAGTATGGAAAAGAAAGTCAGTTTTAGAAATTTATGGCGAGATGATATTGGAGTAATAAAAATTTATATTTTTTTATTTATAGGTATCTTGTTAGTTTATTCCGTGGGAACAATGTTATTACCACAAATGCAGGCTAATACTTTGTTCAGAGAACAGTTAGAAATTAGGTTAGGGCAAGGTTTTGCTGGTCAAGCGGTTGCAGGTGGAGCATTTTCTGCAGACCTGTTCTTAGATTTGTTAAGTAACAATTTTTTAGTAATGCTGGCTTGTTTTATTATGGCTCTCCTGACTGGTGATGGAGCAATATTTTTGATAACTTGGAACGCCTCGGTCTGGGGAACAATATTTGGATTAACTGCTAAAGGCGCTGCCCAATTCTCTGGTCAGAATCCGTTCTACTTGTTCGCATTAATAATGTTAATCGTTTTCCCACACATGATGATTGAAGCGATATGTTATTTCCTCGCCGCCATATCGGGATCGGTGATATCCAAGGATGTGATTTTGGAAAAATTTGCCTCGGAACGGTTTTTTGAAGTGTTTTATTTCAATTTGTACCTGCTCTTTTTTGCGATAGTATTCCTTCTTTTAGGAGCTCTGGTAGAAACGTTCGTCCTAGAAAACGTCGGGATGTATCAGGAAATAATTAGAATGAGCATGATGGGACTAGGGATTTAAGTTTTAATTTAATTTTTTTCTTTTTATTTTTCTTCTAATTTACTACTAAACAATAGAAACGCGGGGAAAATTTTATAAACCACTAATTATCTAACCAATGATATGGAAATTGGAGATTATTTTAAAGAGAACAAAATTGTACCTAAAGGTCTTTATGATATTACTCTTGAGTACATCCAAATAAATAAAATTTCAGATGATGACCTTTATTATAATGAATATTACCAAACTAATTTGGACGAATTCTTTGAGTGTATAAACTTTTATCCTAACAGAAGATTATTTGAAGTAATATCTTCGGCAGTAAAAGATTTTCAAGATTTATTTGAACCTTGTTGTCAATCTGGAATTTTTGGATCTTATATTGCTAAAAATCATCCTGGCACTTACAAAGGAATTGACATTAACCAATTAGCAATAAAAAAAGCAAAACAAAGAGCAAAAGATAACAATTTGAATGAAAGTATATTTCAACAGGAAAATGTTTTTCAGTATGGAAATATACATGAAGCAATTATTGGTAGACATGTCATAAATAAAAAAAGAACTTCTATAAATGATGAAATGCTTGAAAAAATTTGTAACATCAGTAAAAATATTATTTTAGTACAAACAATTTACGGTAACAGTTCTTCTAAAACAGTATTAGAAAGTTATCAACAAGCGTTCAACCAGCATAACTTTTCTTTTGAACTATTAAACCAACCTTTAAAAATCCCTGAAACCGATTCATCTTCTTTTGTCCTTAAAGCAACTCAAAGATTATAATTTAATTATTGTGCGGTTTACAATGATCGTAATAATCACATTTACCAGTTGACCATTTACATAACGGAGTAATAGTTCTCTGATAATCTTCAATCTGTTCAGTACTAGAAGTATGAGCATGAATAGCATTAATTTCTCGTATCGCTAACTCAATCATTGCTGGTTCAACGTTAATATATTTTGACTTATGTCGTAAGAAGAAAATCCCTACTTTATGAGGTAAAACTCCTCTCTTTTCTTGGTATAGCAACGAATAGATTGCTAACTGTAACCTAATAGCATCTTTCATATCAAACCGAGAATTAGTTTTATAATCAAGAATATGAATTTCATCACCACAATGGTGAATAGCGTCAATAAAACCTCGCACTGAATATTTTTCAGAAGCGTATTTCTGTTCTCTGATAGGAGTCAGTTTCATGAACGCTTCAGGGATAGAAATGTTTTCCTTTTCAATCAAAGATTTAATATCTTTTAAGAAATGGTTACACCAATTCATGACCATTAACATTGTTTCTTCAAAATAAAATTTAAGTTTATCTTGGCTAAGACCAAGCCCGTCAAGTTTAGGTTGGTACTTATTCCATTGGAACAGTAAAAGTTTCTGGACAACTTTTTTGTATTCAATTTCATAATTTTCTAAATTGAACTTGCTTACATCAACGTCATAAAAATGTTCTAATGTAGAATGAGCAATATTTCCTCTAACTTGATGAATGTTAGGAACAGAAGGTAATTTTTCGATATAACTGTAATAATATTTACGTTTACACTGTTTAAATGTGTTGATTGATGATGGTGATTCAACTCTTTTAGCCAATAATCTTTACAAAAATTATCATTCAAAGACTGTGGGATGCGCTTCGCTTACCCACAAAGTCAAGTAGAAATGATGACCTTTCCCTCCTTTTATTTTCATAATAATTTTAGGAACTACCTTATTTATAAGTGTTTCCCGCACCTGTCCAGTGGGTAGTGGCTTTATAGATAAATCATAGATAAAATTAATTTAAGATGACAAATAAGAATTATTCTTTTTGAGGTGCTTCTTTAACTTCTTCTTTCTTCTCCTCTTTCACAGGAGTTGCTTCTTCTTTAACTTCAACTTTAGGCACTTCTTTAATTTCTTCTTTTACTACTGGTTTCTCTTCAGCTTTTACTTCTTCCTTCTTTGGTTCAGCAACTTTCTTAACTTCCTTCTTAGAAACTTTTCTATTACCAAACAGTTCAGCTTTAACTACACCTTTATCGTCTTTAGTTACGGTAACTTTAACATGATGAGGAGGGTTCTTAATTCCATGATTCCAAACATATTCGTTAACTTCTTTACCAATCTTAACTTCTTCAGATTTCATATGTTTAACCAAGAATTGCCTTAAAGCGGTAACTGCTTTCTTAGACTTTTTCCAACGAGGAACTTTCATGTACTCCTTTCTAAGCGGAACAATGTATGTTCGTTCAAGAACTTTAGCTGCTTCTTTCTTTGCGACCATTTTTATGCTTTGGTATTACCTCTTCGCCAAGATCTCTTAACTTCGGTATGTCTAGAAGGATGAACCTTTCTACCTTTACCATAAATTTTAAAAACTGTCCAAAAAGGTGCCCATTTAGTCTTTTTAGATAACTTGATTAAACGTTTCTTTCTGGAAGGATGTTTATTTCGTGCCATTTTCTTATTCCTTAGATTCTTTATATGATTTTTTAGCAATTTGTACTGCTATTTTGTCTAAGAAAGAAATACCTTGAGGGGTTAAAATTCGCCCTTTATGTACACCTTTCTCAGTTTGTTTAATTAATCCTGATTTTTCAAGCTGTTGTAAGATTTTTCTAATGATTGATCCTGAAGCTTTGTAAACATGTTCAGGCTTATGACCACGGTTTTTTTTACCGCCAAATTTTGTTCTTAACTTTTGTGTTCCAACCGGACCAAGTCGAGCAATACTTCTTAATATTGCTGCTGAACGATAATACCACCATTCATCATTATCAGGTAACCTTTGTTTATGGTGACCAGTCTTTACAAACTTGCTCCATTCAGTAGGTTCTACCAACTTTTGCTTTTTTAAGCCTTCAGCTGCCTGATTTACCAATTCGTTTGGTTCCACTGCTAAGATATGAGTCATGTTTCTTCTAATTAAGTGGGGCATTTATAAAGTTTTCTAGTGAATTAAAGCTATTTTAGTGATAATAAAATAAATTTAAATAGGTTAAGCAATTCCTTACTGATAATGAAAAAAAAGATCCCTCTTAAAACAACCAGAATTAAGGTAAAAAACCTTACTGTACATCAAAAAACAGCCAAATCCTGGAAGAAATCCACTCAAAAATTTCCTGAAATTAGTAATATTGTCAAACTTTTCAAGGCCCATAATAATTTAAAAATATTAATTGATAAAAAAGATCCAACTTTTCTTAAAGGACAGTTGTTTAAAGGTAAAGTTCAAGGGGCAAGAATCAATATTCTTCCAGACGGAACTAAGATTGATAAAGCCTATTCTTTATTTGCCAAACATTTGACGGTCCATGATCAAAGTTCTGCTGAACATTGGGACGTTTTGTTTCAAAATCCGGGTGGAACTTGGTCTTATTGTTATTCGTTAAAGAAAAAAGCAAAAAATACTATTGCAAAATACAAAAAGGTTCATCAATTTGATAAAATTTATCTGAACTTAATGAAAAACGTTTCTGCAGCATTAAAAAATAAAAACGATAATCTAGTTTTACCAATGTACACGTTATTAAGAACAAGAATGAGAATTGGTAACGAGATTTATTACAAGTTACATAATCATAAAGGGTTAACAACATTAAAGAAAAAAAACATTAAAATTAAAGGTAAAGAGATTGAATTCAAATTTGTGGGTAAAGATGGCGTCCCGCAAGATATTAAAAAGAAATTCCCTGAATTGTATCTTAAACGTCTAAAAAAACATTTATCCACATTAAAAACAGACGATTTTGTTTTTGTTTCCAATACTGGTAAACCATTACCCGAGAAAGATTTCAAACTAGCTTTCAAAAAATATTGTGGGAAAGAATTTTATCCACACATAGTAAGATCACATTATGCAACAAGTAAAGTTAAAAAATTCATCCAAGGAAAAAATAGACTTGACAAAAAAGAAGTTAATGCATTATATTTAGAAATTGCTGGTTCTCTTGGTCATAAAAAATTCTCAAAAAAAGAACATCTTTGGAAAGAAAATTTTAGTGTTACTATTGGACACTATATCGAACCAAAATTAGTTGAGAGAGTTAAAATCTTAGTTAACAAATAAATACATTTAAAAACCTCATTGATAACATTTTAACTATGAAATATAAACCTAAAGAATGGTTAACGTTTTGGTTATTCTCATTTTCATTTTTGATAACAGTAGGGATAACATTTTTAGACCATTTTTATTTAAAGATATCATCATTTAATTATGAAATTATTTTTGGATTCTTTTTTGTTGGAGGAATTCTTTTAAGACTTCTTTGTCGAATTTGGTTAAGAAGATTTTTCAGTATCAATATTATAATCAGAAAAGACCACGAAATTGTTAAAAAAGGGTTATACAAATATGTCCGACACCCAATGTATACTTCAATACTTCTGATATTCATTGGATTTGCAGGAGTATTATCTTCAATTTTAGGAATAATTTCAACATTTGTTTTAATTCTTCCAACAATACTAATTAGAATTCATCGTGAAGAATATTATTTGAAAAAGAAAACACAAGAACGTTATGAGGATTATATGAAACATACTAAAAAATTGATCCCATTTATTTACTGACTCTAGATAATTCATTTAAAAGTTTCTAAAAACTTTTTTATTAATGGAGAAAAATCTTTATGCATCCGATATAAAGGTTCTTGAGCAACTTCTTCTAAAGATTCTTTTCCATAAACAATACTAATATCATCATCCCATTCAGTATCTGAAGTTAAATAAATATTACCTTCTGTTGAAACTTTATGTTCTTCAAGTTCTTGACGAGAAGTGTGCCAAACACGATAAACAGGGTCATTCAAACCAGTTAAATTAATTTCATAAATACTAATTTGATCACCAATCCTTTCTCCACATTCTTCATACTGTACATGAACTTCATTTTCTGGTTGTGTATAAAGAAAAACAAATTCATCAAAATCAGTGTTCTGAAAAAGAAGTACAGGTTCTCCTGCAGGAATTTTATTCAATTCTTCTTCAAGACAATTAATTTCAGGACAATATCCACTAGGCATTTTTATTCCTCCCTATTACCAATAATATATAAAAACAAAAAGAACATATAAAGATTTGCATTGTATACAAGCATGAAATCAGACAACTTCACCAACTAGACTTCTCAACATATGGCCAACAATCTTAACTTTAATTTTCTTGCCAAGAGGAATCCGACCTTTAACACCAACGATTAATGGATACGTTCCATATTGCCGACAGAAAGTAGTTTTTCCATCATATATTTCTGTATAAACATCACTAAGAATAGTACCAACAGGAACAACTCGTTTCAACATTGGCAAATCAATCTTTTGTCTAATTTCGTTCCGCCATTTCCAATAATATTTCTTATTTTTCCGCCAATACTTGTTACCAGCTTCTTGTTCTAAGTAAGTTCCCGGCATGACCACAACTTGCCGTAAATTAATCCTCCTCAAAAGCAATTCAGAATCTAAAATATTCTGTAAAGCTTCAATATTCTTCTGATGGGTTAATTTATTCTCGCCAATTAAACCAAAAATTAAATTTAACCCGGGAAGAAATTTCGGCATTCCATTCTTTCCTCTTTCCGCCCCATACTTGTTAATAATTTCAATCGCTTTCATTGCAACGGTTGGAGAAGTGTTCATTCTGTTTGCTTTTACAACATCTGGATCAAATGATTCAATTCCAAACGCAGCAATGTTTCCCGAGGTACAATATTTAACAATGGCTTTTGTTATCTCTTCACCATCTTCAGAAATAACAGAGTTAGGATTAACGTTATCAAGATGTAAAACTTCAATCTTCGGACATTTCTTGTTAATTTGTTTTAATAACTCAATCGGTTGATCAATAGCATAAAAGTCTGCTTGTTTACCAATCCGAAAATGTCTTGCACCAGCTTTATAGTAAGCAACAACTTCTTCAAGAACATCTTCCATCTTCCGATTACAGAACTTATTCTTAATCCCTTCAGTACAAAAACTACACTTGCCAAACTTACAACCACGACTAGTTTCAATTTCAATCACTCGCTTATCAGGAATTTGTTTTAAGATTCCCGCACTACCGGTAGATATATTGTTTAATTCTTCAAACGAGAAAGGATAATCTTTAACTTCATTAAAAACAGAAAGATCTTCTTTTTCAAAGAATTTACCGCCTTCTAATTGTGTTCCGAAAATTGCTGGCCCAGTAAGTATTTTCTGACAACCAATTCCATTTAACATAGGAATAACTTCTTTCAAAGTTCCAGGAACAGCAGATAAATATTTCCCAGGAACATGGACACCAAGAACCACAACAAGTAAATCTGTTTCTGGTAAAACATCTTTAGCTTTATTTTTAGTCAAGTTGTGAACAAAAATGTTAGTCTTCTGATGTGATTGAGTTTCTTTCTTAATTCCTTTCAACTGTTTCCATAAACGTAAATCATCTATAGTAAGATAAGTTACTTTATCTTCCTCAGTAATAAATTTTCCAAATAAATATCTAGGATATGTTCCCAAATATGGGGGAACACCTAACCCTGAAGCTTCATCGGTATAACAGTCAAGGATTGTAATGTTCATATTAAGATTAATTACTTCATTTTTTATAAATATAGTGTTATAAAATATAGTTAACACATTAAATATTCGTACATTTTATTGCGTTAAATATATATGAAGGCACTAAATATTTTTATTAATAATGCCTTCAGTATATAATTCCCATAACAACAATCCTTTTTAATGAGTTCTTTTCTTCAATAATTGAAAAAAGATGGTGTATAAAATAGGATTAACTTCTACTCACGGAACTGGGAAAACCTCATTAAGATTTGATGTCGCTGGCGCTTTATCAAAAAGAGGAATCAAAACAATTGATGTTAGAGAAGTCGCCACATTAGCAACACATTTAGGAATTCCAATTAATCAGGAGACAACTTTAGAAGCACAAGCGTGGATCTTACATAAACAATGTAGTTTAGAACTAAAAGGAACAATTGACAAATATCAAGCAATTGTTTCAGACAGAACAGTTTTTGATAACTATATCTATTTAGCTAATGCTTGCGGAGAAAATCCTCATTATTTGAATTTGGCATTGAACCATGCAAAACAACATCCGTATTCAAAAATTTATTTATTACCCATAGTTGGAGAACTGGAAGAGAATGGAACAAGAGATGCTGAAGATAAACAATTTCAAATAACAATCAACGATAAATTAGAAACATTTCTAGGGGAACATAATATTGAACATATTAAACTTCCAATACCTAAACCTTATGATAAAGATAGAGAGGAATGGTTAAAATTAATTGTTTATGAAACACTTAAAGATTTAAAAAGATAAAATGGCTAAACATGTAATCTTAATTGAAGGCAATATTTGTGCTGGAAAAACTGAGTTTGTGAAATATTTAAAGAACCATAAAGAACAATTCAACCCATTTCTAGAAAATGGAGAACATGTTACAACTCTCTCTGAATTTATTGATTCAATTGGTTTAGAATTATTTTACCAGGACCCTAAAAAATATAGTGGGATTTTTGAAAATAGTTGTCGAATGGGAAGACTTAACCGACATTTGAAAGCTAAAGAAGGTTCTGGAATTTATATATTTGATAGAGGTATGATTGGGGGAGCAGAAACATTTTCTAAGAACTCTTTTTTAGAAGGATACTTATCCCATGACGAGTATGAAAAATATCAAAAAGATATTAAAAGAGGATTAGATCAGCTTGATCGAACTCAACAACACAAGTGGTTAGAGCAATTAATTGTTTATTTAAGAATTGATGATGAAGATGTTTTAGTAGCAAGACAAAAACAAAGAGCAACAGCTAATGAAACTATTGATGTTGACTATTTAATAAAAATTAACAGAATGTATGAATCTTTCTTTGAAAACATTGAATCTGTTTATGCAAAATATGCAGTAAACGCACCAAAAGTAATTACTGTTGACGCTACAAGAGATTTTAACGAAGATAAAAATTATCATCAAAGAATATTAGAAAGTATTGTTAAAGAACTAGGAGAAATGAAAAATGGAAATTAATGATCAAATACAAAAAAGAACTAAAGAAGTTGAGGAAGAAATTTCTCAGATGGATCAAACACAAGCAATGACTAGTGTTTTTAAAGAAGAAAGTAAAATTCTGGTAGAAATGTTAAAAGAAAACCCCACCGTAATACAAGTTGCAGGTAATATAGGGTTAGGTAAAACTACTAATACGCGAATAATTGGAACATTTGGTAAAATTGAAGAGATCCTAGAAGATGATAAAAACCCCTTACTAGAATGGTATTATGAAGATATGAGCGGATATGGTGAGATATTACAAGTTGACTTAATTTATCAAAGGTTCTCTCAAATGATTCTCAACAAACAACAATACCCTAATCAATCATTAATTTTTGATAGAACGCCTTATGAAGACCCTTTGATATTTAGTAAAGCTTTAATGGAATTGGATTTAATGACAAAAAAATCTTATAATTTTTGTAAGGATTACTTTAATATGAGAAAAGAAAGATTAGAGACTATTCACCGAAAAATATTGGGCAGTAAAGGATTAGATCCAGATTTAATAATTCTTCTCAATTCAAGTGAAGAAAAAGGCTGGGAACAAGTATTAAAAAGAGGCCGTGCAATAGAAAATTTGGAAGATGCAGAGAAAGGTGTTGGATTAACCCCAGAATTTTATCACGCTTTACACTGCGAGTATGAAAATTTTGCTGAAACTTTAAAAGAATATTACACTGGACCAATCGTACCCTTGGCCCAAGATTCTATAGAAGTAAGTGATTTAAGTAACACTAAGGGTATGCTTTATGCAGTCAGAAGTGTTAAAGAAGCATTGAAAATAATTTATGATTAGAAAGCTTTAATAGCTTTTCTTTTTTCTTTTTATCATAACAATGCGATATAAAAAAAAGGTTTACGGTTCTTACAAGATTAGTACTTGTCCATTTTGTAGTAGAACAGCTACTTCTAAAAATGAACAAGGCTTAGATGTTTGTCACCAACATACAAAATCTATCATGGAAGAAAGTAAATGTATCTGTGGCAGTTGGTTAGAGTTAAGACAAGGCAAGTTCGGCCCCTACTTTCATTGTGAAAAGTGTGGAAATAAAAATTTCAGTAAAGGCATGGAAGTTATCCAAAGTGTAAAACCAACCAGTTTTGTTGAAGAAGAGAGAGAAGGAAAAGAAAAACAGAAAAATAAATTTACTGATAATAAAGAAAGAAAAGAAACCACAATTACCACTGATGATGTGGAATATTTTTCTTAGACAGGAATTCATCCAAAACCTTTAAAAATACATCTTATTTCTGATAAAATACGGCCCCGTGGCTTAGCCTGGTAGAGCGCACGACTGATATGCTCAAGCTAAGAAATCGTGAGGTCCGGGGTTCAAATCCCCGCGGGGCCATTCTTTATTCTTTACAACACAGAAAATAATATAAATGATTAAAATAACATTTATGATATGAACAAAACTGTATACATGGTGATTGAACTTGCTCTTATTGCGTTATATTTAGGATTAATCATCTTTGTTATTCCTAAAGGTTCAACAGTAGGCATAATTATGATTGGAGTGTTAACACTTGTTATCTTTGGTACTGTATTCTTTTTAGAAAAGAAAAGAGAAGCTATGGGTGGAGAAGAAACAATAGAAAATCCAGCAGTACCGCAACCCGTTCCTGGAGAACAACAACCGGTAATGCCTCAACAACAAACACAGGTAGCTCCCCAAACTGGACAACAACCTCCGCCAGTACAATAATAATTCTAAAAAATTAAGAAAAAGAAATAAAATAAAAAAAAGTTAAAAAAAATTCTAACCACAAGTAGCTGCAGTAGCTGCACCTTTATCGTAACCAAAACCTGGCTGATAAGTTTCACTACTAACACCTTCAGAATTTTCACACTCTTCAGGGGCGTCGTTAAATGCGGCACAAACTGTTGCTAAATAAGCTGATGGTGATCTTGCTGAATTAGCTTGTTCGCCGTTAATAACTAAACCTGGACTTCCACCAATACCATATTTTTCGTTCTCTGCTTTATGCACATCAAATAATGGGTATTTACCACTTAACCAAGTAGATTTTTTGTTAAAATTTTCCGTGATTTTAAACTCTTTATCCAGTTGAGCTACACATTCTTTTAAATCTGCAGTATCAATTTTAGCTTCTTTTAAACAAGCTTCAGTATCGCCAGCTTCCAAAAAACAAGATAAATAATCACTAAACTTATCACTTTGTTCATCTTGGATACAAACTTGTTTAGATTGTTCATCTAACTCTTCTTTACCATGCATAGCATAGTAAACAAACTTTATACTAAAATCAATCTTGTCTCCAAACAAATTTGCAATTGGTAACATTCCTTTCTCTGCTTGAGTACCGAAAGGACAATGGCTCATTACAAACATTTCAACAACAGGCTTATCAGACTTTACAACCGTAGGAGTTGGCTGCTCAGCTGGTGGGGTTACTTGTGGACCTTCACCGCTAGTATCAATAGCTTGTGTGAAAAACAAAGCACCGTCCTTTGTTACGTAACCATCAACATTATTCCCGCTAAGTGCAAGAGTCATTTTATAGAGCCCATGTTCTTCAGTTACTTCTTGAAGTTGAGCTGATGCTTGTCCCTGTAACATATTAGTGTTAATGTACTCTAACGTTTCAGAAGCAACACTATCTTTGTTTGAACCCAAATCTAAGATTTTAAAACCAGTAAACAAAGAAATTAATAATAATACTGCTAAAACGTAACTAGCAATTTTCCAATAGTCTACTTTAGCTTTTTTACTATGATGTTCCTTATGATGTTCCTTATGAGTTTCTTCTGACCCTTGTTTATGGCCATGCTCATGATTGTTATGTTCATGATGAACTTTAGGTTTATGGTGTTCATGATCTTTGTGATGTTCATGATGATGTCCATCACTTTTTTCTTCTTTCTCAAAATGTGTCATTATATTTTCCTCCTTTTTATTAAATTAAGTTTGAATGTGATTAATAAATTTTTAACACTTAAAAATCAATAGATTTTTAACAATTTTCTTAAAACCATACTAAAGATTAATGAAAATATTATGTACAAGCCTAACCAACCAGGTTGCCAGCCAAATATTTCAAATGTCCCTAAAGGTCTTAATTTATTATAATTAATAGTAATCTGTTTAATATCAGAATGTTGAAAAATTGAAACTGCTTCTTCAGTCCTTAATTCTTTAGTTATCAAAACTTTTTTTGATTGTTCATCTTTACCAACTTTAACTGTTAAATAATGTTCACCTTCAGAACTTTTTATTTTCCAAGTCGCTTTGCCCCCTATAATGTCTTGCTTAGCAAGATCAATAAGTTCTGTACCTTCATCAGCAATCAGTTCAGCTTCACCTTTAATCTCTTCCAAAAAGTCAGCAGAAACACTGTAAGTTTCTCCAGGATAAATTGGTTCAAAACTAAGATGGCCAGCCATCCAGCCAAAGATAAGTAAAATAGGGATCATGGTTATTAAAGTGGGCTTGAATGAACTTTTCATATATTCCATGTTAAGTTTCATTGCTTCTTTCTGTACTTTCATCATTTCTTCTGGATTACTACGAAGTTCTTTCATTTGTTTCTGATAATCCTTCTGTTTCCCTTTCATATCTTTCATCTTCTTTTGGTCAGTAGCTACTTTATAGACTAAAGTAATTAGTAAAGAAACTATTACTGCCAGAATAACTATAGCCCAGAAGGGACTAAGATTAATTAAAGGTTGAAGAATCGGATCAAATACAGGATCTAAAAATGCCATTTTAATATTTATTCAGTGTTTAATATATAAAGGTTGTGGATTTTGAAAGTAGATAAAAGAAGTTGTAGATAATGGCATTAAGTCGCATGGAAATTTTCCTTACAAAGATAAAGATAAAGATAAAGATAATGGGTATTTTTCTCTTGTTGCAAAAGATTATAAATCATTGTTTCTTTCTTCAGAATAATGCAAGATTTAGACCTTCAGAAGAAATCAAGTTATTTATACTACTTAATTGAATTCATCAATGAATCTAGAAGATCTCTTTTGGGAGCGTTAAAGATAATTTATTTCCTATCAATAGGATTATCAATCATCCAGATTACCACTTTGTATGCAATTGGTCAAGTAATACTTCTATTATTTGAATTTCCAACTGGAGCGTTTGCCGATTCATTTGGAAGGAAGAAATCAATTCTATTCTCTTTTTTGTTGTTTACAATTTCGTTCACTTTAATATTCTTTACGAACAATTATTACTTGCTAATTCTCCTCAATGCGTTAGCTGTAATCAGTTGGACTTTTCAATCAGGAACCCATGATGCATGGATAATTGACACTTTAGGATTAGGAAAACAACCAGACTTAAATAAAAACGATCAAAATGAGAAATCAAGAACACATCTTTTTTCAACCAGATTTATTATTGGTAAAGTTGGCTGGATTGTTGGAGGAGCAGTTGGTTCACTAGTAGCATATTTTTACTTAAGATCAATATGGTTAGCTTTAGCAGCGTTCCATTTTATTGGTTTTTTATTGTTGTTAAGGTATATGGAAGAGAAAAACTTTGTGTCAACCAAATTTTCGTTCAAAAATATGTTTTCAGAAATTACTAAACATTCTAAAGAAGCATTACAATATTCCTACAAGAATAAAATCTTACTTGTTTTGTTATTGCTGATTCTATTTAAAGGATTGTCATTTGGTTTGTTTGAAGTTAGCTGGCCAATACTGTTTAAGGAAATATTAAAAATACCTATCCATTACTTTGGTTTAATCATTTCTGTATCCACACTTTTTGCAGTATCGGGAGCTTATATTTCTAAGAAGATGTCTTATAAAAAAGGAATACCAACAATTTTATTCTTGTTTTATTTGATTTTTGTAATCTCTGCTTTTGGATTGGGGGTAACTTCTCTTGTTTCCCTTGCTATTGGTGCTTTCTGCTTTTTTCAAGTAGGCGAAGGAGGAACACGTCCTCTGGCCCAATCAGCTTTACATAAGTTCATTCCATCAAATAAACGGGCTAGTATTTTATCTTTAAGATCGATGCTTAGTGGAGGTGGATCAATGTTAGGTTATGTCATTTCTGGACCGATTGTAGTTTTCTTAGGTCCACAATATGCTATGTTTATACTTGCATTCCTAATTTTAATCTTAGGTGGAACACATGCATTTACATTATGGAAAGGTGAAAAATGAACCTTCAACGTATTTTATTTTTCCTTACGTAATAAAACTTCCACCGGAGAAAACTCTAGGGTATTAAACCCACCCATAAATAAAAATTAAACAGAAAGTATAATAATTAAATTTGAATTACCAAAGTCGCACTAGATGGAGAAAAACCATTATTTTCAATTACTGGCTTAAATAATTCTTTGAATTCCTGATCATACATTAATGAACACCTTCTGTTTCTTTTTAATTCCTGATGAGCATAACTCAATACATGATTTAAACAAGCTGTAGCAATACCATTACCTCTATATTCTGATTTTGTAAATGCTCCTACTGCATTAAATTCATCTTTATTAATATCAACAGCAGCCCAACTAATAATCTTGTCCTCATTTTTTGCTAATGATGCATACCTTTCTAATAATCCTTGTTCATCATTTAACCAGATTGGAAATATCCCATTAGGGTTAACTAAATTTCCTAACTGGGCTCTTTCTTCAATATCTAACTCAGAAAAATTCTTTATTTGTAGTTCATAATTCATTTTATTTACCTAAAACAACAAATCACCACAAAAAACAATTAAAAATAATTAAAAAAATCTATTCCATAAACTTTCTCATTGCCGGATGCATGTCCATCATGTGCTGTTTAGCAATCTCTTCATAAAGTTTATAGACAATCATTACAGCCAAAAGAATACCAGTTCCTCGCGATAAAGCACCAGTAAGATCAGCAAGTGCGGCTAATAAACCAACAGATGCACCACCAACAATTGTTAACGGCCAAATGTAACGAGATAAAATCTTTTCTAAAACTCGTTCATCTCTCCTGAAACCAGGAATTTGTAATCCGGAACTTAAAATCTGTTTAGCTTGAGATTTAGCGTCCATATTCGCAGTCTGCATCCAAAAAATACTAAACATTACTGACCCACCAACCATTAAGAGAATATAAATAGCGGCTTGACCTAACATACTAACAGTAAAACCACCACCAATAATTGTTTGCACAATGTCTGGAGAATTAATCCAATAAACTAAACCAGTAATAGGACTATTACCTGAAAACGTCCCTAAAATAGGATGTCCCCATCGTTCTAATAATCTTGCTACTAACTGAATATTAGCCATTAAAGCAGCAACTAAAATTACTGGAATGTTAGAAGTATAAAAAAAGTTAAGTGGCCATCTCATTCCGTAACCACGGACTCTTCCAAAAGATAAAGGGATTTCTACTTTCATTGCTTGACCATAGACACAAATTGCAAACACTAACAAAGTGGAAACAACTGCCGCTATTTGTCTAGCTGCGTTAGTAACATCTCCCATTGATAAAAACTGAAACAAAGCAGGGATTGCACCAGCAGCTATTTCTGGATTAGTAGGACTTGGCAAAAAGTTAAAAGCTCTAATAAAAACTTGTTGCGCTACTCCAGCTGCAATAAACAAACTGATTCCTGATCCAAAACCCCATTTACTAATAACGTCATCCATAAACAAGATAATAATCCCACCTAAGAAAAGTTGAAAAATTAATACTATTTGAAACTGTGAATATAATGGTGTTCCAATAAGATTTGCTGCAGGAGCTAAACCGCCCATTAAAACATAAATTGCAGCTTCAAAAATAATGAAAAATATTGCTAATAATTTCTGTAAACCCTGGAATCTTTGCCTGCCCTCAATACTAGTAAGATCCAGGTTTAAAATTCCTGTACCGGACAATAACTGTAAAACAATAGAAGCAGTAACTATCGGACCAATACCTAAACTAATTATTGAACCAAATGAAGCTCCTAAAATGATTGAAAGAAATTCAAACTGCTGTAAAGCGTTTTCTCCAAGACCGTACAAAGGTACTAAACCCATGACAAAGAAAATTACTAATATAATTAAAGTCCACTTAAGTTTCTCTTTAAATGGTAACCTCTTTTGTTTAGGGCCTCGAACCTCAGGCAGGTTTAAAATAATTTTATCCAAGAGAGACATTTTTAGTTTTCTTCCTGATTATCTTTTTCTGGTTGTTCTTTTTTGTTAACTTTTTCAACTACTGTTTCTTTACCTGATTCTTTTTCAGTTGCCTTGCCAGTTTTAGCTGCTTTTTTAGTCTTGATTACTTCTCCACCAGCAGCAACTATTTTTTTCTCAGCTGAAGCACTACAATTATTAACTGTAACTCTAAGTTTTAAGTTAGTTGTTCCTGTACCTAACAATTTTTGGTACCCTAACTTGTTTAAGTTTAATACGAAAACATCACCATCTTTAGTGATTTTTCCTTTTTCTAGTAAGCCATTAACCATTTTAGTTGTAAATCTAACCAAATTTATTCCGTCCTCACCAATAGCTCTTTTACTAGTGAAACCTTTCTTACCCAAAACACGAGAAATTCCAGCTTTTTTCTGACCAGCACGTTTTCCAGTTCCAGCATTACCTCTACCGCCACGAGAACCTGCACCTCGCCTTTTCTTTCTATGTCCACCACCATGAGTAGTATGGGCACGATATTTTCCAACTTTCTTACGTTTATTTACAACCATTTTATAATTATAACATCCTCATTATCAAATCGTTAATTTTATCTCCTCGATTCCCAAGACCGCCACTAAGTTTAAATGGCATTTTTATCCCTTTCCGGCCGAAACCTTTACGAGGTGGACTAAGAGTAAAATATTTTTTATACTTTTTACCTTCATGTTCAAACAAATTATATTGATATTTCTTTTTTAAGTCAGTTTCTCTACCCTGGAACGGTTGACCCCTTTTACTTAATAATTCTTTAAAAGTGTCATCAGTAATTTCTCCCCAGGTAGTAAAATCTTTAACTTTTTTAATCATTCCCCGATTAACAGGATTATCAACAATAACTACACAATGATTTTTTCTGGATAAATTTAACATTAATAAAGTATCTTTCACTTTCTTACTTAAACCTACCTTTCCTCTAACTAAGATCACTGCAATTTTTCCTGATTTTTTTGTTACAGGTGGAGTTTCTTTCTTAACTTCAACATCTACTTGAGTACTTGGTCCAGTTTCAGTTTTTTCTACCATTATTGTTTGTCCTCTACTACTTCTTGTTCTGGTTCTGATTGTGATTCTGTCTCTGCTGCTACAACTTCTTCTGTTGCTTCTTCTGTTGCTTCTTCAGCTTTAACTTCTTCAGCTACTTCTTCTTTAACTTTTTCTTCAGTTTTTTCTGCTCCTGCTTCTTCAACAGGAGTTTCAGAAGAAGGTTCTGCTTGCAAAAATTCTAATTCTTCTTGATCAGGTTCGTCATCAGCTTTTAATTTTCCGTCAACAATACCTAAGTTAATAATATCTTCTGGTTTAATTTTCATCTCAGAACTCTTTTTTAAAGCACTGATAAGAGCATGAAGTAAATTAATTTTAGTTTTTGTCTGGCCAGAAGTTTTACACCAAACGTCTTTTATTCCAGCTAATGCTAAAATTTTTCCACATTCACTTTCAATACAAAGACCTTTACCTTTAGGAGCAGGCATTAATTTAATAGTAGCTGAACCACATTTTCCAGTGATAGTAAAAGGAATAGTGTGAGGTTGTTTACAATTACATTGCCAACTACCACAACCACGCCTAACCCTAAGTAAGTTTAATCTTGCTTTTCTTTTTGACTTTTCTCGGGCAGGAACAGTTTCTCCACTTTTTCCCATTGCAACGCCAACATAACCATTCTTATTACCAACAACAGAAAATGTTAAAAAGTGAATTTTGTTACCTTCTTTAGTCTTTTTTTGAGTTTGTCTAAAAATTCTTTTCTGGCCACCACCAAATTTACCTTTAGCCTGACCAACTAGAAGTAATTCTTCTTCAAGGTTAGGCAAAAGAGTATCAACAATTTCTGATTCCAGAATTTTTTGTCCAGTATTAAAAATATCTTCAATTTCAGTAATAGTTCCATCTTTAACTTTTTTACCTAAAACTGTTTTCGGTATCCAAACTACTTCCGGCTCAACAAATTGACGAGGATTTCTATTAAATTTCCTATCTTTACCGCCACTAGTCCGATTATTTTTATTACCATTACTATTATTAGTATTATTATTCATTTTATTGTTTGAGTTTGATTTTTTTTCGACCATTTTAGTTACTCATTATTTTTTCTTTAACCTTTTTAACTTGAGCAGGTAAATCTTCTTTAATATGTTTTCCAAAAAGACGATCTTCTTCTGGATAGATGTCTTCTCCTCCATGAGGAATGTCCATTCCACCGTCAAGTGCACCTTTCAAAAAAGCATAAATTTTTCCTTTCCTAACAGGAGTACGTAAACCAGTATCTAAAATTGCTTCTTTGTGACCCTGACTTGAAACAGTTTTAGCAATTAATAATCCAGTTAAATATGCTGCTGGCAAATTCTTACAAGAAGATGTCCAACCATGTTTCTTTAAAGCAAACGAGTCAACAGCTGCTAAAATTTTATCACCTTTACTCTGACTATTAAATTCACAAACTTGAGCAATTACTCGCTGGTTAGTAAAACGAACAATTAAACGTAATTTCTTAGATAATAATAGACTTAAACGTTTAGAATAGTTAGTCCTTCCTTCCATTTTTCTACGGTACAATACTTGTTTAGGTTTTTTACTAGCCATTTTATTTTTTCAGCTCCTGAGATTCTTCATTTTTGTTAATTAGTTTATATTCAGTTAAGTATAATTTTATGTGTCTCTTATTTCTAAAATAACCACCTTTAACTTTCCGGTAAAGCATTCGGTAATCTGTTGTAACAATTAAATTTCTATCTTTCAATTCTTTGATGAATTTTCTTTGAACTCTAACTCGTGCCATCCACTTATCTTTCTTAGTAAGAATGGAATTTTTACTTCCTCTTTTACTTCCTCTACCTTTTTGTCTACCTTTTCGTTTTTGAGATTGAATTTTTCTCGCTCTAACACGAGATAAATGGTTCTTTCTAAATTGAGTGATTTTACCAATAGCAATTAATCCCCTTAAATCTGATCTAGTAATAGCTTTTTTAATATCTTCTAAAGCTTCAACTAAAAAAACCACCTTCTTTGGTGATGTTTTCAAGATCTTTGCTGCAAGTTGTTTCTTATTTCTCATTTTTATATTCTCAATTGTTTATTATTTTTATTAATTAATATTATATTTCATTTATTGTTTTTTAATGATCTCTTTCTCAACAGTTTTTTGTTGATCTTGCCGTTCTTTTTCAGCTTTTTCAACATCTTCAATTTTTGCATCAACGTCAGCTGAATCTTTTTTATCATCTTCACTTTCTTTGTTTTTCTTAATTTCAGCTTTCTTTTTCTTTTCTTCTTGCTTTTTACCTTTATCTTTGAGTTTTTCTTCTTTTAATTTTTTACGTTGAGCAAATTCAGATTCTATTTTTTCAATAGATTGATCATTATAATTAAAAACAGTAATTTTCTTATCTTTAGCAAGTTTCAGCAAAACTAGTTTACTTCTATTACTAACAGTAGACGCAATTAAAGCACCTTCATTTTCAGCATCTAAATTTGATAAATCTTTAGTATTACTTACTAAAACCGTTTTCAAACCTGAATGGTGTAAATGTTTTACAGCTTTAGGACTACCATAACCAGGATGAACTAATTTAGGTCTACCCTTATGATACTGTCTAGTAGCAGAATGCTTACCTCGTGGGAATCTCCAACGAGATTTAACTTTAGCTGAAAATTTTGATTCTTTAACTACAAAAGTAGGTTTAGATTTCTTAATTTTCTTTCGCAATTCCAATAAGGTTTTTGTTGATGTCATATTTTTATTTTTTTCATTTATTTTTAATTTGATTAGGATATATTTTTACCAGACTTATGGATAATATAACAACCATCCTGAAAGATCCGGATATCTTTATTAGTAACTCTGCATAAACTTTCAATCTTAGCAGCATTTTGTCCTGCAACTTCTTTATTAGGACTGGTAATAACTATTTCTGTACCATTAATTTTAATATCTCCACCATCCAATAATGTAACTCTTCGTGGTACACTTTCACCCAAAAAGTTTTTGATAATTACTTCATTACCAGATACGGACACATTCATTGGAAAGTGACCTGAACAAATTTTAAGTTTGTAAACAAAAGGTTCTTGGACACCTTTAACCATGTTTTTAATATGAGCAGTAAAAGTACCAACCATAACTTTCTCTTTCTTAGTTGCTTTCAATGAACTTAAAACTACTTTTCCTGCATCAACAGTAATAGATACTCGAGGATGAGCAAATAGTTTGTTAACTTCTCCTTTTGGTCCTTTAACTTTCATTGCAGAACCATCCAAATCTACGTTAACCCCTTCAGGAAGTACAATTTCTTCTTGTAAATCAACTTTCATTTTTAATAACAGTAAGCTAAAAGCTTACCTCCCATTTTCTTTTCTTTAGCTTGATAATGAGGCATGATCCCTTTTGAAGTTGAAACAATAATAGTTCCAAAATCTTTAGCAGGTAAATATCTAGTTTCCCACTTTTCAAATGTATTATTCTTAGTAGAGAATCTTGGTTTGATTACTCCACACTTGTTAATGTTTCCCAATAGGTTAATTTTTAGTATTCCACCTTTACCATCCTCAATAACTTCAAACGAACCGATGTAATGATTCTCGTTCATAATTGATAAGACTTTCTGAATCATTTTTGAAGCTGGTTTAATAACTACTTCTTTCTTACCTACTCTTTCTGCGTTCAATATTTTTGCTAAGGCCGCAGCCAATGGGTCATTAAGCATTTTTTGTTTTCCTCATCATTTGATTATTATATTTAAATTTTCATTTTAATTTCATTTTCAACTAAACTTCTTAAAGCCTAGTCCTAAAGCCATTTCACGGAAACATTGCCGACACAAATGAAGACCATACTTGTTAATATGTCCTCGGTTCCGACCACAGTTCCTACATTTCTTTAATGCAATTCCACAAGATCTTTCTTTAGGTTGATTAAATTTAATATATTTCTGCTTCTTTACAGGTTTAGCATCCAATTGCTTAAATGCTTTTTTATAATCGCTAGTAGTCATTTTGTATTCATTTAACCTCTGCACCAATTTTCTTAACAAATTCAATTGCATCTTCTTTAGTAATAATATGTTTTTTACCAATCAGTTTCGGATTAATTTTTCTTTTCTTAACTCTGAAGCCTGGTCGTTCTAAAGTTACAGCAACTTCAAAACCCATGATTTTTAAGTCAGGATCATATTCAAGACCTTCAACATCAATATATTCTGGTACGCCAAATGAAAAATTACCCTGGCTATCAAAACAAGATGCGTTCAAAACGTTCTCTTTTGCTACTAAAAGTCTTTTTAATAATTGTTCAGTATTATCACGAATAGTTAATTTACAACCAATAGCTAATCCTGGTCTTAAACCCCATGCAGGAATTCTTTTTGAAGTAAGAGTTTTAACTGGTTTAAGTTTGGAAAACTTTTGTAACAAAGTTAAACCTCTTTTCAACAAATCTTCACTTTTCCCTGACCCAATATTTAGAGTAATCTTACTAATTTTAATTTCTCTTAATGGGTTTGTTTTTCCGTCTTCCATTTTTATCCAGTTTTAACCTCAATTACAGGTTTATCTTTACCAATAACAAAAAGGTAATCTTTAGCAGTTTCAATTTCCTGCTTTTCTCGAACATAAATTGCTTCATTCTTTTTAATTTCTTTAAATTTACCATTATCACCACTATGTTTACCATTAGTTAAAAAAACAGCAACACCTTTTTCTAATGATAATATTTCTTTAACTTCAAGTTTTGGTAAAGTTAATAATAATGTATCTCCCACATTTGCTTTTGCATCTGTAATAATATTTTTTCCATCATGTAAATTAAATTGCACTTTATTACCTGCAATCATTGTTTTACCAACAATTTTACACGGTTTTAAGCCACTTTCAGTATCATTAATTTCGCTAAAAATGATTCTACCTTTTTTATCAAATAATGCTCGCCATGACTTTTTTATTGAAGGAACACTTAAAACGTCGAAAAGGCCAACAATATAACGATAATCTTTTCTCCTTTTACCGTCAACCAAAATTTCTTTATTATTAATAGTTTTTTTCGCTTCAGCCATAGTTGAAGATAAACTTAAAAAATCTCTTAAAACAACACCTAAAGGTAAACCGAACGAAAATGAATGTGCCCCAGGTCTTGGCCTAGTAATGAAAGTTTGTTTTTTACGGTCAATTGTCCAGGTTCTTGGTGACGCTATTCGTTTAAGATGTTGTTTCATTTTTTATCCTCATTATTTTGATCATCATTTGTTGATGGTTTAACTTCTTCTTTTACAGGTGCTTTTTTCTCTACAGTTTTTTTAACTTCTTTAGCATCTACTTTCTTTTCTGCACCTTTACTTTTTAATTCTAATTTATCTTTTCTTTTACGATCACTTAAATCAAGTTCAGTAATCATTAAATTTGATGGTAATAATGGACAAGGTAATTTAGTTCCATCTTTCTTAATTATTTCAACGCCAACAACATAAACTTTACCCTTATTCATTGTTACTGTATCAACTTTACCCTCTTTCTTTGCAAACTGTCCTTTAAGGATTTTTACTTTATCGCCTTTTCTAACAAGGATATTTCTGTATCCATACTTTTTTCTTAAATCAGCAGATAAATGTACGTGCATCTGCTTCTGTTTAAGGTGCAAGGGTAAATTGTAAGTATATTTACGCTGCTTTCTAGGTTGAACGCTACTTTTCCAGGATGTTGCGAATTTATTATTTACCATTTTTAAACTATCATATTAGCCACTTTAGCGACTGCAGGCCACCTCTCGGCAGCTTCTTTAGCAATGGGCCCTTTAAAAATTGTTCCTTTTGGATTACCTTTAACATCCTTAAGGACTACGGCCGCATTATCTTCAAATTTGATTCTAGTTCCATCAATTCGGCGATACTCTTTCTTTTGTCGAACTATTACTGCTGGAACTACTGTTTTTCTCATTTCTAATTTTCCTTTTTTAACTGAAACAAAGATTAAATCTCCAACACCAGCTGCAGGAATTCTTCCCCTAACTGTCTTATGGCCTTTAACAGCAATAATTTTAAGCACTTTAGCGCCCGAATTATCGCAAGTATTTACATAAGCCTGTACAGGAAGTGCTTTTGTTGTTTTACTACTTACAGCTTTCATTAATTTTCACTCTCTTCAACTTTTTCAGTTTTTTTAACGGATTCAACAGGTCCAGCTTTTTCTTCTTTTTTTACTTGTTTCTTTTCAGTTTTAGCTTTACTAGCTTTTTTCTCTTCAACAGGTTCTGTTGAAGCAGATTCCCTTTTAATAATATCAATAATAACATAATTTTTAGTTTTACTTAATGGTCGAGTCTTAACTGCTAAAACTTCATCACCAATCTCGGCATTAAGACAAGTAGGATTATGAACTCTTTGTCTGGACCTTCTTAACTCATACCTTTCATATTTTGAAACATAATGAGATTTGGACCATTCAATAGTTGCAGATCTACTAATATCTTTCTTAACAACTGTACCCTTTAACGGTTCGTTTTTTACGTTGATTAATCCGTGAAATGGACATTTGTTGTCAGTACATTTATTTTTTGGCGCTTTAACGCCAAGTATTTCTTTTTTCATTTTATTTTCCTTTAAGCCGGTCTTCAGGCCTTTTAACCAAATCCTTACCGATAAGGACTTGCCCAGTTTGTTTAATTTTGATTGTGATATTGCTTTTCAACAAAACTTTAATTTTATTGTTTTGTTCAATCTTGATTGTGGATTTTGTCTCATCAACTATTTTCCCTTCAATCCCAAAATTACTTTTGTTTTTGGAACTAATTACCAACACGTCTTTCCCGACTAATTCATGAGGGTAAATGGATTTTTTCATTTCTTAATTGTTGACTTTTTACCGTAATTCAATTGCTTCTCCAGGAAAACCAAGATCAATTAAAGCTTGTTTAATTCTTAGTTTATGATTACCCTGTAATTCAATTTGGCCACTTTTCGATGTTCCACCACACGCAAACTTTAATTTTAATTGTCGCGTGATTTCTCCCAGATTTGCTTCTTTTTGCACTCCGGTAACAATCGTATACTTTTTGCCAAATTTCCTTTTCTCAATTTTTACGGTAATTTTTTGTTGTTCCCGTGCGATTGTTTCACAAACGCAAAGGTCTTGCGGTAACCCGCATTGATTGCATACATCCATCCTATTATGAACTGTCCTCCTTCATTTTTAGTAAAGTTAGTATGCGAGCAATATTTTTTTTAATCAATCTTAACATTCCTGGATTTTCAGGATTAGAGCCAGTTGCTACTTGAACGTTCAGTTTTAAAAGTTCTTTTTTAAGTTCCACTAATCTTTTCTTTAAATCCTCTGTGGAAAGACCTTTCAATTCTTTAGTGTATTTCATTGCTCTTTAACCTCGTCTTTAGGTTGTTCAGATTCACTTGAATCGGCTGAAACTGGTTCCTCTTTATTTTCTTCTTGAGTTTCTTCTTTAGATTCTTTCTCAACAGGAACAGTCTCGGTTTCTTCAGTAATTTTTTGATCTTGAATTTCTTCTTTAACAGGAGCTGTTTCTTCTTGTTTTTCTTCTTTAACAACTTCTACTTTTTCAGTTACTTCTTCAACAGGAGCAGCTTCTTCTTTTTTAGCTTTCTTCTTAGTTGAAGTTTTTTTCTTACTGGTTTTTTTAGTAGCAGTTTCTTTCTTTTCTTCTTTTTTAGTTACTTCTTCTTCAGTTGATTTAATTTCTTCAATTACCTGTTCTGGTTCTTGAAGTATTTCAACATGATCAGGAAGTACTAAATCTGGTGGCATAATTGCAACTTTAATTCCAATAATTCCACTTTTTAGTAAAGCAACTGATTGAGCTCTCTTTACTCCAGAGATGGAAACATCGCCACATTTCTTTAAATAACCTTGATAAAATCGCCAGTTTCTTGCTCTTGAACTTGGTAGTTTTCCTGAAATAATAATTTCTACCCCTAATGCACCTGCACTAATAACGTTTGCAAGCATTTTGTGGCCAACACCTTTAAACCGAGCTGAACCAAACCGTTCTAATGAACCGGCAATCCTTTCTGCAACAATGTTAGCGTCAAGGAAAAAGTTTTTAACTTCATTAATTTCAATTTGAGGATTTTCAAGTTTGAACTCTTTCTTAAGTACTCTTGTTAATTCTTTAATGTTAGCCCCTTTTGAACCAACAATTAAACTAGGTCTACTAGTATCAACAATTATCTTTTCACCTAAAGGAATTTTTTTAAGTTTAATTTTAGAGATTCCAACTTTGTTTAGTGTAGATTCAATATATTTCTTAATGTAAAACTCTTTAGTTTTCTGGGCAATAAATTTTCTTTCCATCATTTTACTTTATCACCTGCATTATTTTCGTTAGGATTATTAGGATTAACATCTTCTTTAGCTTCTTCAACTTTTTCTTCTTCTTTCTTTTCTTCTTTAACAGGTTCTTCAGTTTTTACTTCTTTAACTTCAGGTTTAGCTTCTTCTTTAACTTCTTCAGCTTTTTGTTCTTCCACTTTAGGTTCCGCAGGCTTGTCCGAGGATTCAGAATCTTTTGATTCTGTAACTTCTTTAACTACAGGCTTATTAACCTTTTCTTCTTCTTTAACTTCAGTTGATTTTTTTACACTTTTCTTTTTATCTTTCTTTTCTTTAACTGCCATCTCTTTAACTTCAATTTCAAGATGAGACCTTTTTGTACCAGTCCGTCTTCTACCGCCAGTAAGAGGAATTGAAGCTCTATTAGCAATCAATTTAGTAATTTTTAAATTTGAACTGTTCAAACCTTTATAATGAGCATTTGCTTCAACTGAATTAATTAATTGTAAAAAGCATTTAGCAGCTTTTTGAGGGAACTTACCTGCAGACATACCAGCTTTATGACCAGTGTCACGGATAAATCTTTTAAACGGAACTGCCCTTTTTAATGAAATAACTTCTTCTAACAAGCCCTTAACATGAGCGGTATTTTTATAACGTAAAAAATTACCAATTTCAATACAATCCTTAGTTGATATTGCTAAATTTTTAGCACTAGCAGTAGCAAAATGTTCAGGATTTTTTGTTTTTTTGATTTCAGCCATTTTATTATATTATTATTATATTTTTACCTTGCAGATATTGCTTTACTTGATCTTGTTGCACCGACACCTGCTGAACTATGAGATACAGTTTTACGTGTATGTGAAAACTCGCCCAAATAATGGCCAAGCATTTCTAAAGTAATACTAAGCATCATAAATTCTTTACCATTATAAATTTTAATCGTCTTTCCTAACATTTTAGGAACAATGATCATGTTACGGCAATGAGTTTTAATATTACTACCGCCAACTTCAATATTTGCCATTAATTTTTTCTGTTGTTCGGATAAACCGCGTTTTAAAGATCTTCTTTGTCTAGATGGAACTAGTCCTAGGAACTCTTTCATGTCCATCTCTTTAACTTCTTCTTCAGTTTTTCCGTGCCACAATAATTCTTTTGCCATTTTAGATTATTTGAGTTTATTTCCTCTTACCTGTTCTTCTTGGAGCAATTTTACCAACTTTTCTTCCTGGTGGTGCATGTCTTGAAGCCTGTGTTGGACGACCTTTAACGTGTGAACATTTTCCACCGAACGGATGGTCAACCGCATTCATTGAAATACCACAAACTTTAGGATACAATTTATTTCTAGCTCTCATCTTTTTCATCCTTGTTCCCGCTTTCAAGAATGGCTTATCTAACCTTCCAGAACCGGAAATTGAGCCAATTGCTGCTCGACAATTAGGTAAAAAGATTTTTTCTTTATTTGAAGGTAACTTTACTCGAACTGAACTTTCAGTCTTAGCAATAACTTTAGCAAACGTTCCACTTGAACGAACAAGTTTACCGCCATCGCCAGGTTTAAGTTCAATATTATGAACCAAAGTACCCTCAGGAATATCACTTAATAATAAAACATTTCCTGGTTTAATTTCTTTAGCGCCAACACTAATTGGATCACCAACTTTAATTCCTTCAGG
>CAZXEM010000002.1:0-43771 GCA_964639875.1 uncultured Methanosarcinales archaeon
AAAGGATGAGATGAAATCTTATTTTGAATGAGTGAAGAAAAGTAAATTAAAAATAATATGAAAAGCATTATTGATCGGTGCAGATCAGAATTTTTACTACATAATGGCGAATTGAGTCGCTATATGAATATATTATAAAGAAGAATTTGCTCTTGATTGAGAGCAATGAATAATTAGGGCAAGATCATCTTCCACAAGTGATTTTGTAGAAATAACCTTCCAAAGCTTTATCTTCGTCAGGTTCATTATCTCTATCTTCATCTTTATAACATAAATCTTCTATACAAACTTGTTTCTTATCACAAATAAATTGTTCTGCTGCTTCCTGGTCTGGGTTTAAGTAACATAATATTGGCGCTTTTCTGTCTGACTTTTCCATTTGAATACTGGCAACTGCTTGATAAGTTCCTGAAACCGTTTTAATTACAGCTTTACCTTCAGGCACCATATCTCTACGATTTTGAGTCTGATCACAAATTGCAGATGTGAACCAGTTACTGCCCATCATCGGTGCAAAAGTTCGGTCTGCCCAACCTTTCCAATCTTGGTACCAATCTTGATCGCCCCATAACAAATTATTTATTGCAGGATAATTTTTCAAACTATCGGCAACAACATAAATTGAACCCAACACAGTAGTTAATGTCGATACTTCTGAATCTTTTGAAGCGGCGAGTAACGCTTTTTCTCGTTCAGTAAGTGCTTCACCGGAAGCCGCTTTCTCTTTTGCTGTTTTTAAATCTGATTCGTCTTTTAGTTTATCAACTGCGGCAGCAGTTTTAGTCTTTGCTTCTTCTTTGGCTTTTTCATATTGCTCTTTAGTCATGATAATCTGGCCTTCTGCATCTTTTAATCCTTCTGCCGCTATATTTTCCGCAGATTGTTCAGGACCGGTAATTGATTTCCAATTACCTTGAGCATCAACAGTGTGAACTCTTCCTTCAGCATCCACCAAGTATTGATTACTAGATCCGGGAATTGAAAAACTAACCCCATTATCCCTTGCAAATTGATCATAATCCTGACCCAAACTAGTCACAAAGGCTCTCTTGTCATCAGGAGTAGCAGTTTTCCAGTCAATACTAGGGACAACAGGTTTGCCATCTTTTTGTTCTCCCGCCCTGATCATAGTTGTAGCTTCATCTGGATCCTGAAGTTTCTTTTCTACAGAAATAGTAGTATCTTCAGTCATTTTAATTCTATCTCCCTCAACATAAGGATTACCATTTTCATCAACATTCCCAGGAGAGTAATATTCACCATTATTTGCTAGTACAGCTTCTTGACCGCCAATCATAACTATATAACCATTAGGATTCTTTGCTGCATCAGGAACTGCAGCAGCTACTGCCTGGGAAGCTTTAAGATTAGGATTTTTACTATAATCGTAATCAAACTCTACATGATAATCATCAGTTTGCATAATTGCTTGATAAAGACCATCAACCTCAGGAATGGGATCATACTCAATAGGTTCATTAAATTCTTGAACTGCTAATGTTTGTTTTAATTGATAAGCAGCTTCTTCACCTAATTCATTATTAGCAACTTGTAACTGTTTCATTTCATCAGGAGTTAAAGCTTGACCTTTTTCCAAAGTAATTTCAGTCCCATCATAACCCGCTGTAACAGGATAACATTGTCCATTTTCACATTCAACTGGTTGGCCTTCAAAACTTAATCCATATTTTACGGCTTCATGCCTTGTACCAGTACTACTATCACTACCAATAATTGGACTAAAACCTTCATTAAGTTCACTTTTCTTTTTCTTAAACTTACTTTCATCACCAAAATGTGCTTTTGCAGTATCAGTTAACTGATCCCATTTGATATCAGAACTAGCAAGGTCATCCATCCGTGCTGTAATCAACTCTTCTTTTTTAGCAGAAAATGTTTTGTAAACACCATTAAAAGTTTTCTGTAAATCAGAAGGTAATTCTTCCCCATTAGCAGTTTTCCATTTCCCACCAAGTAATAAATAAGTTTCACCATTACTACCTCTAGCTGTTTGCGGCTGATCAGAACCAATGATACCAGCATCATCAAAAGTTACAGTGATTAATTTTTTATCTTTGCCGACAGCAGCATAAAAACCGACCTGGCTAAGTTCAACCTGTTTCTCTTTAATCTTTTCAGTAAAGGGATTAGTTGGTTCAAACTCAGATTTAACTATCGGAGCAGATCCAAGTGGAACTACCGGTTGTGAAGGACCAACTTTTGCTTGTGCTTCTTGATGTTTTTGTTTAAACTGTTCTTTGAATTGACCAAATTCACTTTCTTTTCCCATCTCCTTAATTTTTTCACTACAAGAAGATGCAGTATTACAAACTACTTGTTCTCCTCCCATAGAAGCAAATCCTTCTTTTGCTGTAGCTCGGATTTCTGTAACTTGTGGTTCTCCATTAACCATTTCAACTTTTGTTGTCAAGTCTGCTTTGCCAGAATATTGACTACTCTGAACGTCAACATTACTTGCTTGACCAACATAACTACCATCTGCTTGCGGAATAAAAGTTCCAGTTTGACCATTTGGATCTGTAAGGGTTAAAGGAGTAGCAACAGGTTTATCTGCTTGTGCTTGCGGTGGAGGAACTACACCAGGAGCAGTCTGAGCCTGGGCATAACTTTTATCACCGTCCAAGAAAGCTGTCATTGCTTTCGGATTATTTTTAGGAATTTTTTGAGAAACACTTCCATCAGGCTTAGTTAAAGTTACTGTGCCGTCCTGGTTATTGACCATCTGCCATTCCATATTTCCAGCAGCATCATACTTAATTTGACCGGTAGTAAATCCGGTACTTTGATCTAATAACGTTGTACTGGTTTTTATTCCCTGATCATTAGTATCGTGTTCAGCGATATAATTTTTACCCCCTCCGGTATAAAATCCTGTACTAGGAGTAAACTTTTTAGTATCTTTATCATAATCACCATCGTTATCTTCTGTGGTTCCAGTTTTCGGATTAATTTTAACTTGCCGTTCTTCTTCAAAATTAGTATTAGTAGCAACACCGTTAACTAATTGTAAGCTACCTGCAACTTGACCAGTAACAGTAGTAACTTCTTTAGCATTTTTTCCCATTCCCAAGAAGCCGCCTTCAGTAGTTGTAGAAGTACCAAGATAATCAATAGTTTCACCAGCTTTTAATTTCTCCCAGGCAGCAGGATCAGCAAGGTTAACTGTTTGTAGTTCCACCCCTTTAGGACCCATACCAACAAAACTAACAACGCCAGCTTGACCTTGTAACAGTGATTGTTCAGCTACTGGTTGATTATTAACATAAATCATCGATTTAGTTTTTTCAGGGTCAAAAGTTGAACTTCCTGGGGTGGCAATCATATGATTAACTTCTTGCATTGAATTACCATCTTTTTTAGTAGCAGTAATACTTGATTGACCATCAATCAAAGGCATATTTAAGGTCCCACCAGTTTCTTTAACCTTAGCCCAGTCAATCTTACCCTGATTTTGTTTTACAAAATCTTTAGAAAGATAACTTTCAGCTAAAGCCATATTTTTTGTTACATCATTTGATTGTATTTTACCATCAACAACTTTACCAGTAGCAGGTACAGCAGCAGCTTGATCCTTTCCAGCTGCAGCAGCAGCAGAATCATCAGCTTTAGGTTCTTTAGCTTTTGCTTTAATTGCATTTTTAGTTTCCGGACCGGCAATACCGTCAGGTACACACTTACCACCAGAGATGCTTCCAATACATTTTTTTCCTGCTGCACAAACACCATTAGGACAATTAGCAGCAATCCATGCTGCTTGAAATTTTTCAATACTTTTTTTATCGTCAAGATTAACGCCAGCAGCAGTAGCAGCTTTTTTATCAGCTTGACTATTTTTAGATTTTTTTGCAGGAGAAGATTTTTTGTCATCGGTAGATTCTTCTGTTTTTTTAGGCAAATTAAGAGTAGGACTTTGAGACTTTGTTTGAGTATATGTTTTCCCATTACCAGCTAGAGCACCTTCAGTATAAATAAATTCATAATCACCATTAGGTAATATCTTAGTCACTTGAATCTTATCCCCACCGTCTAATTCATAAATTTCATTAACGGTTGGAGCTGTAGGGATTTTTGATGGTGTTGGAGTCGCTTGAGGAACTGGTGCTGATGTACTCCAACTATCTTTAGCACCATATTGATTAACAGCATCTTCAGTATAATCACGAACATCTATACCAGAGCTAACTTCATTAATACTAAGTGGTTCATCTCTACCTTCAATGAAAAGATTTTCATCATTGGCTGTAGCAACATAATATTCTTCACCAATTTTCACAATATATTTTTCTCCATCTTTAAGGATGGGTATAGTATAATAATCACTTAAATCTTTTGTACCTGCTAATGCCGCCGCCTGATAATCTGCTTCAGCTTCAGCAGCAGTTTTAGCTTTATCATTTGAAGGGGAAGTTGGTGAATAATCATCATAATGTACTGAATCCACATTACTCGGCTCTGTTACAGATAATGGACCATAAGGCGAACCATCTATTACTGTAGAAGTAATTTGCTTGCCTTCAACTAATTCACCGTCATCCCCTAATTCCAATGTTTTCCAAGTATACACTGTTTTAAAATTAGGTGATGATGTTCCAGGGTCGTTAGAAATAGATGGACCTTCAACAATACCTGTTTTTTCACTTACAAAAACTAACAAATTACCCTTACTAGTAAAACAAACAGAACCGGCTTTATTTTTATTAGAACAAGGACCAAAATTACCAGTATTACCATAATTATCAGCCATACCAACCAAATTTCCTCTATCGAACCAACCTTTACCTGCCCGATTAACAGGATTACCGAAGAAAAACTGCCATACTTTACAGCCGAAATTACAATCTTCAGAAGTTTCTTCAACAGCTTCTGCTAACTCTTCTTGATCAGATTGGGCAATAGAAAAAACACTAATAACTAGCAAAAACACTATTAATAAGCTCACCGCTTTTTTCATTTTACATCTATTGTACTATATTTAATAGTATAACTAATAAATTAACTATTATAAATGTTTCTATATATACTCATTCATAGATAAAATTACTAAATTCCCCTGAATGAGTATGTTTAAAACTGATTAATCAGTTTTAGTATATACAGAATAAGTTAGAATGTTTATGATTTTAATAACTCTTTGATCTTATTCGAAAAATCAACCGCTTCTTCTTTAATCTGCTCAGCCAACTTCTTCTCAAATGATTCATGAATATCGTAACAAGCTTTTTCTCTAAGTTCTTTTGAAGTTCCAAGAGTTTCAATATCTTCTTTTTCTAAAGAGCTAACGATCAATTCAACATCTTCTTTAGCTAGTGCATTATGTAAATGGTAATGATGATAAATTAAAAAACAAAGAGTAGCAGAATGATTTTTTGAAGTGTATCCTTCTTTACTAATTAAAGCCAAAGCGGCATGATAAATTGCATAGTAATAGATGCTGATGACCCAATCGTAAAATGTATCACTACCAAAAAATGCTGGGATCTCATCTTTATGTTTTTCAATGATCCAATTTGCAAAAGTTAAATTATGGTCTGTTCTTTTCAAATGTAACTTTGATTCGTCAGATACTTCTTTAAGAATTTTTTTCTTAATATAGTTATCTAACCAAAACTTACATTCTTTCTCATCTTTTAACCATAACTTCCAATTAGGCCTCTTCATAAATTAATTGCCTCCACCACTCAATACCTATCAAAATGACCTTATCTTTTTTAAGTTTTTTGAAAAATTCTTTAGTAGAATTATGAAACGATTCTTTGAATTCTTGATAATTAAGATAAACAGGATTTAATTCAGTATTAGTTTTCATACTAATTTTTTTTGCAGTATTCTCAATTTGTTTAAAATCTTTAACGTTTTGAAAAACCAATAAGATATCAATATCTGACTTTTTTGTATAAGTATCGTTTGCATAAGAACCAAAAATAAGAGCAATTAAAGGCTTAACTTCTAATTCTTTTAAGAAATCATTTAAAGATAATCTAACTTTTGCTGGAAATTTTTCAAATCTACCACTTTCAACAATAGAGAGTGCTGGATTAAGTCCCTCTTTTGAATAATCTAAAAAATAATTGATTTGATTTCCTGCTTTTTGAATTTTAATTAACTTGCTTATCTTCTTAAGCCCATAATCTATTGAGGGCATTCCTAATTTAAGTTGCTTAGAAAGTTCCCTTTTATGAATCCCTGGATTAAGATAAATTTGTTCCAAAATCCTAATTTCTGTTTTGTCATACATTTTATATCAATTGTCATATGGGACATCACAGGAGTATATAAACTTTTCCTTGAACTTTAATAAAAATGAACATTTAATAGCTAATTAAGAATTACCACTGACTATTTGAAGTTACATCGCCACTAGAAACACTAGTAGATTTAGTTTCATCACTTGAACCACCATCATACTTTACAGAACCAACTTCAATTTCTTGCGCTTCAAAACAAACGTTAGATATTGAATTTAATCCTGCAATTGCAGAAAACTGACCTTGAGCAGTTACCGGTGCTTTATCCCATTTAATGCAAACTTCTTTGTACAAATTGTCAGAATATTTAATAATTACATCTTGGTCCATTGCACTATTTTTAAGTTCTATCGGACCAGCAACATTACCAGTTTCATAATACATATATTTTGCTCCAGCATCAACTTTATCATTAGCATTACCATCAATCCAAATGTTAAATGAAACTGAAATTCCGTTCTCATCAACGTAAGGAGTAAAAGATTCATCTCTTGGTGCCGATACACCCCAACTAATTTTATAAAAATAACCTTCTAAAACTGTTTCGTCGTCAGCTTCACCATTTTTATCAATATCTTTGTAACAAAAATTATCTACACACACTTGACCTTTATCACAAACAAACTCTCCAGAACTTTCAGGGTTAGGATTAATGTAACATAACAAAGGAGTTTTTCTATCTGAACGTTCCATTTGAATACTTGCTACGGCTTGATAAGTTCCGGAAACAGTTTTAATCATCGCTTTCCCTTCCGGGACCATATCTTTACGTTTACCTTCACAAATTGCAGAGGGGAACCAGTTAGTACCTAACATTGGTGCAAAAGTCCGGTCTGCCCAACCTTTCCAATCCTTGTACCATTCTTGATCTCCATACATTAAATTGTTAAGTGCAGGATAATTTTTCATTTGATCAGAGATAACATAAATTGACGCTAAAGCCGTTTGAAACCCAGAAGGTTTAGAATCTTCAACATCTTCCGCTAACTCTTCCAAATCTATCGGACCACTAGGTTTTGTTTCATCTTCTTCCGTTTCAGTTTCACCTTTAACAACGGTCTCTACCGGTTTGGTTTCAACAGTAATGTCTGTATCTTCAGTCATTTGAATCCTTTCCTTTCCAGGAAGAACTATACCCTCAATAACGTCATCAGAAGCATAATATTCACCATCAACTAAAACTGCATCTTGACCACCAATTTTAACATTATATTTTTCAGGATTAGTGGTAGCGTCAGAAACAACACCGGCTACCGCCTGTGATGCTCTTAAATTAGTATTTGCACCATAACTATATTTCAGTGTAACTGAAGATTCTGTTTTATCTTCAATTGCAACACCAACCGGCGATGTTGCAGAAACTGTTATTGGTGGTTGAACTAAAACTGTTTGTTGTGTTGCATCTTCAATTTCAGGTTTCTTAAGCGAATCAGAAGTAGCAGCAGCAGCATCTTCTTCCGAAGTTAAAGGTTCAGCAGCACCAGCAGTTTTTGTATTCTCATCATGTTTCTTTTTAAATTCTGCTAACTGTGCTTCCATTTCATCTTCTTGGCCCATCTCTTTAACTTCATCTTTACAGGCTGCAGCATTATCACAAGCAGTCATACAAAAACCTTTACAACCTTCAATTTTTACAACTTGCGGTTCACCATTTACCATTCTAATTGTCGTAGTAACAGAATCTACTTTACCATGACCTGGCACATCAACATCAGTAGCTGTACCTTTATAATCACCATTTGACTGTGGGATGAACGGAACAATTTTACCGGTATTTGGGTCTTTCATTTTTATTGGTGCTGCTGCTGCTTTTTCTTTTTTCCCTGCACTAGTACTTCCAGAAGAAATACCACCGTAATCAACTAAACTTTTTTGAGAAGGTGGTTTTGCGGCCACATAAGTTGGATCGCCCTGTAAGAAACCAGACATCGCGTTAAGATTATCTTCAGAGATAGGTTTAGAATACTGCCCATTATTATTTTTTAAAGTTACTGTCCCGTCACCATTATTAACAACTTGCCATTTCATATTGCCACTATCATCATATCTAATATTACCAATATTAAATCCAGTACTATGATCAATCAAATTAGATTTATAATTTACTGGTCCTTTATATTCGTGTTCAACAATGAAATTATTACCATAAGGGTCACTAATAAATCCCGAAGTGGGAGTAAAAGTACCTTCTTTTTTATCATAATTTCCATCATTATCAAACATTTCACCAGTCTTGGTATCAACTTTTACTTGCCTTTCGTCTAAATAATTAGTATTGGTTGCCACTCCATTTTCAAGTTGTAATTTACCAGCAACATTTTTAGTTACTTTAGTAACTTCTTTTGCATTTTTACCAAAACCTAAAAAACCGCCCTTAGTACTCGTCTCAGTACCAAAATATTCAATCTCTTCACCGTTCTTTAACTTTTCCCAGGCATCTGTATCAACAGCGTTAACTGTTTGTAATTCTCTGCCTTTATTTCCGGTACCAATAAATTGCATTACTCCCGATTCTTTCTGTGCCGCTGTTTGTTCTGCCACGGTTTGTTGGTTTGACAAAATTTGTTCTTTAGATTTCTCTGGATTAATTTCACCTTTTTCATTTTTAAAATTATAATTAATAGTTTGCATTCCTTTACTATCTGCTTTAGTAGCAACAATGTTTGAATGTTTATCGTTCAAAGGCAAAACAAAATTACCTTCTTTTGTTATACCAGCTTTATCCCATTCAATTTGTTTATCATACTTTTTTAAAATTTCTTCAGAAAAATAATCTTTAGCCGATTCTTTATTTTTAAGATTTTTAGCAGCATCTATTATGTCACTCGTAGCTTTATCTACGAAAGACGGTTTAGAAGTTTTTATTGTTGGTAACTTATCACCTTTACTTGCAAGTTGTTTCTTTTGTTCATCATTTAAAACGTAAACCTCACCATCTTTATCAACTTTGTAATAATTGCCTTTTTCATCTTTCCAATACTTACAATCTTTACAAGCGGCACTGCTACCAAACAGATCTTGGCCAGACTTTGCACCTTGAGGAACTGTAATTTTCTGATCAGTAACTTGTTGTGCTTCTGGTTTGGAACTAGAAGAATAATCAGATTCAGAAGTACCACTTTTTAAAACATATTCAGAATCGTAAGTTGTTTCATAAGCAACAAAAACGCCATTCTTGTCTGTACAACCAGCAACATCTTGACAACTGCAACCACCACCAGTTTGACATTTCCAATTACCATAAGTGTAATCAACAGATGTTTCTTTTGAGGAAGAAGTATCAGAAGATGCGTCTTCTGCAGGCAGAACATAAGAAAAACCATAACCAGTTTTTGGATCAGTACATTGAGAACCACCAGTAGAATCAGTACAAGTCCAACCTTGTGCTTTAGCTTCAGCAGCGGATTTTGGAGGGCTCCCCGAACCGTCTGATGGATTAGCAATCATTAACCGATACAATTCATCCCCTTTTTTAGCTGGCTGATTTGTAGAGGTAGTACAAGTATCAGAAATACAAGTACAAAGATCATCTTTACAATTCCAAGTTCCTTTTGTCCCTTCATACACTTTATAATCTTTAGGTAAACCTTTTACAATAGATATATCATATTCATCTCCTTCATCTTTTTCTTCTGCTTCTTTAGCTTCTTTGTCTGCTTTAGCTTCTTCAGCAGCTGTTTCCTGTTTAGCTTTAGCAGCAGTTCCTTGATGACATTCTGGACAATACATTTCATCTAATTCTTTACCTGTTCCTACTTTGGATTTATGACCAGGCTGATTCTGATGAACAGAAGTTGAAACTGTGTAAAATTCATCAGTACTAGCATCATAATTCACTTCACCATGTTCTGGATGTTGACACAATCCGGATGTTTTACTATTAACAAAACCATTACATGACCCTACAGATGGGGGCCCTACAGGTGAGGGTGCCCAGTCAATTTGATTTTGAGTTGTATCCGTTTTAATTTTGTTATATTCAGAAACGGTGATAAATTTAGTTCCTTTTGGAAAGTCGTTACCATAAGGTGTCCCCTTATTCATATTAACAGTTGGTCCGGTCTCGTGTTTACCAGTAACAGGATAAAATTTACCGGATTCAAACCAGACCACATTACCTTGATAATTACAAGTCCCCTTAGGAGAATTCGGATCTTTATTACTACAAGCCATAATCCCCATACCAGTAGCTAAAGCCGGTTGATCTTGTCCAACCCAATATAAACCGCGGTCGAACCAACCTTTGCCTGCCCGATTAGCAGGATTGCCAAATAAGAATTGCCATACTTTACAACCTAAATTACAATCTTGAAAACTTTCTTCAACAACTTCTTCTTCAGTTTGAGCTATAGAAAAGACACTAATAACTAGCAAAAACACTACTAATACTATCACACTCTTTTTCATCATTTTGTAAACAACTGCAATTGTTTTATAATATTTTTAAATTCACTTTTATTTTCGTCAAAAAATGTTGTAGGAATAGTTTCTCCATAATAATCTAACCTGTTCCGATAATATGACATTTTAGCAATAATCATTGTTTCATGCTCTAAATCAGGATTCTCTCTACTAAAATAACTAATTAAACATTGATGATTTTTTGCTCTTAATCCATTTTGTAAAAGATAAGCTACCAGCAATTCTTTAATAACTTCATAATAACCTTCAACAATGAAAGACACAGTTTTTTCATCCACCACTAAAGAATCAATTAGATTCATCCGTAATAAAGCCTTCTCTTTAATGGAATTGATCCTTTCTGAATCAACTTCTACGTTCCTGATAAAACCCTTTTCACATTTTTTCCAATCCATTAATTTCATCATTTCACCTTAAAACTTCCGAACAACTTAATTCCATTAACAACATTATTGAACAAATTATCATGTAATTGATTAATACTTGTTTTTAAATGCAATTCAATTTTATGTTTTAACTTTTTTTCAAACTTAGCCAAGTTCAACTTTTTTTCAGTATGACTCACCACAAATAAATCTAAATCGCTCTCTTTAACAGATTCTCCTTTTCTAAAACTGCCAAACAAGATTATTGTTTCCGGAGTTAGTTCTTTAATTAAATAATCCATTAACCCAATTTCAAACATCTTCTCAATGTAATAATGCGTTTTTTTAATCTTAAAATAGTTAGAATTAGTAAATTGATTATTTTTGTTAACTAACCCCTCTGATTTTAACTTCTCCAAATAAACATTAACGGTTGATTTTGGAATTTTAGTTTTATTAGCAATTCCCCTAATCGTAAAGTTTTCTAAAGGGAACTCATAAAATATTTCTTTTATTTTGTCCATATTATTGGACTTAAGTCCAATTTTACGGGACACAGATCTTGTTTTTTGGGACAAAGATTTAGCCATATAAACCACCAACCCAACTTAAAGTATTAAGAACTAGCAAAAACACTACTAATACTATCACACTCTTTTTCATCATCTTTCATTTAATTATAAAAATAAAAAAACATTAAAGGACACTATCACAATAGCTAACACCACCATCCTTAAATTCGTCAACCATTTGAGTAATGAAACCAATCCAATTTTCTACTTCATCAATAGCATCCCAAAGGAAATAAATGTATTGACAAGTACTTGACAAAGTCACCATCTCCCCAGTACCGGCCATACAATGGATACCACAAGCCAAAATACTTACTGTCCTAGTTAAAGCAACAGGATCAGAGATGGACTTCTGTAAAGCCATAATAATTTTATCATAAAACTGTGAAAATGGTAGGATGTACCATAACTCGCCAATGTAATATTTACATAATAACAGGCATTCTAAAGCGTCACAAGTATCAACAGTTGCCAAACCAGATGCAATTTCGTTTTCATAACACATGATTTTCCGACATTTAATTTGCCGAATTTTTTCCAAATTATTGATTAGTCCAGTAACACAAAGAGCAGCAATTGATAAATATAAATTATCATAAACACTTCTTGCTGGTTTGTACTGATTCATAGCATTTTGTTTAGCTCCTTCTGCCCGATCAACAGAATCACCATATCCGCCAACTCCAGCAAAACTTGATGCGACCCCGGATTCAATACTCATCAAAGCGTTATAATACTTTACAATTCCAATGTTCCAAGAATCGTACCATTTCCAACCAGAAGGTGTTACGCAAGTTAAAATACTAACTATTTTGTTCAATGTTTTTAAAATACCATTGTCCAAACCTTTCTGAGAACTATCAGTACCAAAACAATATTTCATTGCTGTTGCTGTTACTGCTCTTCCTACAGGAGGATAAGCTTTATCTGCCGCTGCTGCAGAATTACCAAACACTTTTTTCCCAGCTTGAAATAATACAACAACACTATTAATCATCCCTAAAGCTTGGCCAACATAACGGACCCATTTCAAAATTTCTGCAAGTGTTCCAATTAATCCCCAAATTCCTGTACTTGCATCATGTTTCAAATTTTCAATTTTCTCTTCAAGGTTTTCGTCCTGAGCACCCCAGAAAGAAAATGCGAAAGGTACTTTAACATACACTTCTTGAATTTCAGCACTGTTCAAAGCAAAAGTACCAACTTTTGAAAATATTTTAAGTTTACATAAAAATTCAACTGTCATCCCATCCCAAGATTCTTCTTCAGACTCTTCCAAGTTAAACATTTCTCGACCGTCAAACGGTGTGAATTCTAAAATCAATTTAGGTTTTGGAGAAGATTCCCCGAATGGACTTACTCCTCCGTATAATAATGATCGACTAATTTCTGGTGACGAAGGTAAGTTTGCTTCGTCAGGAGAAACTACCTCGCCAGTACCTTCAGCAGGTTCTAAAGCCGCTTCAGCAGTTTCAAGTTCAGGAGTAGCAGCAGGTTCTGTTGTTTCGGGAGTAGCTGCTGCAAGCCCAGCAATTGCTGATCCAGTAGGGACGGATGAAGAAATTTTTGATGCAATTACATCACTAGGCACACATTCCATTAATTCAATGTTAATCGCTTTAATATTACCAGCAGCAGCTTTAAGGGTAACTTGCATTGGTAACCGAGTATAAGTAATTGGAGTTGTATCTAAGTCAATAAAAGCACTAGTACCACCAACAGGTCGAACATAAGATACTTCCCAATAATCAGGATTAGTTTCACTATCTAAGCCAAGTAAATCAAACCGATACCGACCTTCTTTACCAGCTTTCATATTTTTAGGTTCTTTAACAAATTCCTCAGCTAAATTACCAGCCGTGTCAAAGATTTTAATTTCTAAATCTAAAGAATTGTCAGGGCCACTTTTCAAAGATTCAGTTTCAAGGATACACACCCATTTATTATTTTCAAAATTACACCAATCAGCTTCAGTAAATATTTGCCAACCTTCAGCGGGTACGAAATTTTCAGTAAATCCAATTTCTGGAAATTTAGTTTCTGCATCCATAACTAAATCGTTAAGGTTAACGGCAATAGTTAACCCGTTCTCTTCAGAAGCAGTAAACTTAACAACAATATTATCATTGCTTTGAAAATAGTTTTTTTCACCAGTTTCAGATTTACCATAAAATTCTATCTTTTCAATCTTAGGAGGGGAATTATCAATATTTAATTCGATTTCTGGTAATTGCGCTTCATTACCAACATTATCTTCAAGCATTGCTAAACTTATCCGAACAATACCGTCAGAATTAAACTCTTTGTAAGTATCCCAATAACAACTTAAAACATCACCAACCCCAATACATTCGTTAGGTTCCTCACTGGTAGTTGCACCTAACCCACCAAGGTTAGCACGGATAGTTTTATTATTAACACCAGACCCATCATCTTTAACTTCAAGAAGGATTCGGTTTTCGCCACTGTTAACATAACTTTTATCTTCAAACACTCGTTCAGTACCAAAATATAACACTTTTGGTGGTGAATTATCTTTAGTAAAAGATTTAGAAACGGTTTTCTCATCAATATTACCAAAATCGTCAACTGCAATAACAGTTAAACTTACTTGAGCCTTAGGTAAAACTTCAACATTTTTCCAAACACAATGCCAAAGATTATCAAAGTCCGGATCAGCATCACATTGTGCTTGCTGACCATTTAATTCTGCATCTTCAGAAATTGCAATCACTGCTTCAAGATTAGTATCTTCAACATCTATACTAATATCTGAAGGATACGCAAAATCGCCAATAAATTTACCAAAATCTGTAAATTCTAAAGTTTCAGTTTTAATTTTTGGTTTAATAAAATCAGCAGAAAATTTTACTGCTGAACTGGAAGATTTATGACCAAGCAAATCTTCAGCTTTAATTTTAATCCTTTTCAATCCTTCACCTTCAAGTTCTGCTAACAAAATTCCGCCAGAGACACCATCGGCTTTATAATCAAACTTTTCAAGGCCCTCAATGGACTGAATAGTTTCTAAAACATTGTTTGTATCAGCATCAATAATCTCAATTAATTTTAAACCTACTGCCGGTGCACCTTCGTTAACTTTATCGGTAACAATAAAGTTAAGTTCAACCTGGCCATTTTTGTTTTGTTTAACATCACCAGCACCAATAAATATTTTAGGAGCAGAACCGTCAGCAGCAATAACGTCGCCGTTAGAACTTTCTTTAGTGTCACCAGAAGCAACATCTAAATAACTGTAAACTACCTGGAATGGATGTTCAGCTTCTTTAACACCGTCTGTTAAAGGACTAATATATTCACAAGCAACACCTAATGCCGTAGAAGTACAAGAATTGAAAGGTTCTTTATTATTACCAATTTTAACAACAACATTTTCTGGGTTAACTGTCCCGTTAGGAGCACCAGTAATTGTAGCTTCAACTTTCCAAGTATCACTTTCAGCATCAATAAAACCCCATATTCCTGCTTCGCCTTCATTCTTACTGATTTGTACGTTAAGGCTAGCATAAGAACTTGCTGAATAAATTGGTAAAGTTAAAATTAATGTGATCATAAATATTGCTGCAAAATTCCAGGGATTTTTAGTATCCATTTTTTTAATCATTTTAGTCGTACCTTGGTTCTAATTGTCTTCGATAAATCTGGGATAAATTACCCAATTCACCCATAACTTGTAAATCTTCAATTACACGTTTATGTGATTTTTCAGGAACACTGGCAATATTAAAGCCGAATGCATAAAAAGTAATTTCATCTGCACCATATAATTGTTCAGGAGTAATTGTTAAGTATTGTTTTGGAGATGTCCATTCAACCTGTGCAGAAATATAATTTTCCATAACAGTTTCTTCAAAATCAAAACAAATCAAACCCGAACAACGTTCTTCTTTAGGTATAAGCAACCCTTCATCATTAGAAATAATAACAGTTACAGAATATATTCCTGGTACCAATTCAACTTCAGCAGTTTCAGAACCAATAACTTGGACAGAAGCAACAAAATCGTCACTAAAAACATGATCATTTAAATTACCTACCCGTTCTAAAAAGACTACTGCTTTTTCTTGTGGACGTAATTTTGAAGCTTGATCAAAGAAGTACCAACTATGCCGTTTATCTAAAAATTCTGGCTTGTAAGAAATTGCTGGATCTTCATTATCTACTGAACCTAAAAGACCAGTACCATAACAGTTACCAGAAATACATTTGTTAATATTCTTTTTCTTAACTTTAACACCAACAGTTTTTATTTGATGCATTTCAATAACTTCAATATCCATGCCTGCAACAGCATAACCAATAATCCCCGGCTCTTTCTTATATTGATAAGTGTCAACCGGATAAAAGCTTGTTAAATAATCTTCTTTAATATAACTGCCAACACCACCATAAACTGCAGGATATTGACTTTCTAACTCTCCATGCGTATCGGTTGCACCAATAATACAATCATCCTGGTTAGGAATTGATAATCCAATCGTAACTAAATCTAAAGGTTTATTATTATAACTATCTACCACAATAGTTTTTACTAGTTCTGTATTGTACTTAGTTTTATCACAAACCATACTTTTTGATGCTGGTTTTACAGGTTTAGGTTGTACATAACCATCTTCAACAACATTATTATTACGAATGTTAGCTTCTAAAGCAAAAACGAAGTTGTACCCTTCGCCGTTAAAAGCTTCTTCATCAGTAATAGTAACCAATACCGGATAACTTACGTCATAATTAGTAAAATAGTAATGAGAATTAAAATTTAAAACATAATAGTTTGCTGAATAACTGTTCGGTTCAATCACACCATTCTTATCGTTAAGGTCAAAAAATGTGTTCCAACCAAAATAATCAAAGTTAACTATTAAATCTGACCCTAACTCTAAAGGTAAAATCATATTATCATAATTTTTTTGGTAAAGATCGGATAAATCAATTACAGATTCTTCAGGATCATAAGTGTACTCGTGCCGGTAAAAATTTGTACTACCTAAATAACGGATCAAAGGAACACTGGAAACCAATAATGTTTTAAATTTCTCTTTAACTTCTACTTCACTCCAATAAGCAGGAGGAATAAGGGTGTAAGCAGTTGCATCTTTTGGTGGTAATTTAGTGGGATCAATTCCAGAATAGGTACCAATTAAATCTACTGCTTGCCGTTCAAGGAAACTAAAATTTTGTTGAACTTGATTAATTTCATCAGCAACTTCATAATAATGTTTCAATTTTAAAGGAATACCATTAACAAACTGAATCATTTCAGTTTCAGCAGTACCTTTTTTTGCGCCAATTTTCATATCTAACCAAAAATTAATATTATTCTCACCAATTTTTACAACAACTTTTTTTGGTAATGTACTTTCTTCTAAGAAATTTATTTCATAACCTTGATTTTGGAAAGAGGTATAATTATCTAAACAAGCATCAATTTGTTCTTTAACAAACCTAGCTAATTGTGCTTCAACACTCATCTCGGGATCATCTTCATACTTTAATTTTGGTTTAAGTGTAGAATAAGTAACTTCGTTATTTTCGTTAGGGTTAATGTTATAGTGCCAATATGGAACTTTTGTTGGTTCAAGGTTGATCCCATCAGAATCAGTTGGGTCAGTAATTGAATATTCACCTACGATGTCAGGATAAATGTAACCGCCCTGCTCACCAAGAATTCGTAATCCTCGTTTAGATACTTGATGTAAACAGTTTTCTGTATAAGATTGAATTTGTTTAAACGCTTGTGGAACTTCTTCACGGACAGGAGTAGCTTCAGCAGTAAGTGAATCTTTGGTAATTGATTGAGTGAAATACATTACACCTGCAAAAGAAAAAAGTAAAATTATTCCGATAATGATAAAAATAGTTACTTGGCCACGTTTGTTAATTAATCTAGCTCTAGAATTACATCTGTTAACGTTACCCCTTTTTACTATCATATTATTACATTAAGGAAATCATAAGTGTATATAAAGGTTATTGTTTTGAAGAGTTGAGATAAAGCTAGAATTTATGTGGTAATATTTTTTACTTATTAAACAAATTAATGTTGTAGCAGTTGATACTATGATATTTAATAACTAATGATTAGTTAAAAAAGAGTTATGGATAAATTAGAGAACAGATTGATTAATGATGATGAGTGGAATAGATGCGGAACATGTGTAAATGCAAGAATTAATGGTTACGTTAATAATACAATTAAAATTGCATATCAAGAGGCGGGGTGGCCTAAGTCTAATGTAAAAAAGATAACGACCACACTTTACGAAAGTATAAAAATTAAATTGTGTCCTCGTTCAAAATATTCTTTGCTAAGAAATATAGTCAAGAAAAAAATTAAAATAGAAACAAAGATGTTAAATTCACTTGAAAACACCCTTACAAAAATGAAAGAAGATTTCAAATCATACGAACAACACGCTTATAAAATTTCTGACCACGACATTTCTAATTATCAAAAAAAAATGTGGATGTTTGATAGTTTCAAAATAATTAAAACTCGCACATTAGAAACATATAAAGAAATGTTAAATGAGTTATTAGATAATTACCAAGATGAATGCTCCTGGGAAGAAAAAAAATCCCAATTAATACTAATCGAAAAAGAATCTGATAATTATATTGACCAGTCATTTATAAATATTTTAAGATAACATTAAAAAATAAGTCAACTAACTCTGCTACCTTCTTTAACGCCAGCAACAGTAACATCTTCAACTTTACTAGATAATACTTTATCGTTGTAAACAACTTTGCCATCTTTAACATTAAGGTTAACCTTCTTAAAATCGTCAAAGGTTATTTCAGCAGAATTATTTTCCATCCCTGCAAAGGCAACTTCCTCTCCAACTTTAGTTTTGTCTACGTCAAGTAAAGCTACCGTATCAGTATCGTCAGCTGCAAGAACCATCGCTTCAGACTTTTCGCCACGCAACTTTGCAGGTTTCATGTTTACACAGAAGACAACTTTCCTGCCCAACAATTCTTTGATAAGCATTTCTTTTTTAAGGCCCGCAACAACTTGTTTAATACCAATTTTTTTACCCAAATTAACTGTCAGTAAATATAAACTATCAGCGTTAGGATGATCTTTAACTTCTTTAATCTCACCGACGACAAGTTGTAATGGAAATCGTGCAGATTCTGGAACGGTTTCAATTTTTTCAACAAGCAGTTCAACTTTTTTCAATTTACCTTGCCAAGAAAAATTTAAATCTTTCCAAAGAAGATTTTTTTCTCCAAGTGCAAGATAAATTTTCTGAGAAAAATCAGGTAAAATCGGGTTAACAATAATTGCTAAATTCTTTGCCAAATTGACACAGAAACCTACTTTTTGTTTACTTAAATCTGAATCTTTATCTTTCCAAACTTCAGACTTTTGAAAGTATTGGTTACCCAAATCAGCAATTTGTAAAATTGTTTTTACAGCAATTTTAAAATCTTGTTTTTGATACTTTTCTTCAACAACTTTAAACAACCCGTTTAGTTCTTTAATCAGTTTTTTCTCGTCAGCAACAGCACTAATTCCGCCATAATTCTTCTCTGCAAAAACTAATGTCCGGTAACAAAAGTTCCCTAAATTTCCAACAAGAACATGATTAATTACAGCTTTAAAATCTTCAAAGTTTATGTCCAAATCAACAACTTTCTTATCTAATCCTCGTGCATAATAAAATCTTAAACTTTCTGCAGGATATAATTTCAAAAAATCTTTTGCTGTAAAAAATGTCCCCCTACTTTTTGACATCTTTTTACCGTTAACATTAACAAAACCATGCACAGTTAATTTAGGGAGTGGAATTCCCATCGCCATTAACATTGCTGGCCAAAATAAGAAATGGAAATAAACAATATCTTTACCAATAAAATGGTGTACTTTTCCTTCAAACCAATAATCTTTCCAATTTAATTTTTTACGATTACAATAATTCTTTGTTGAAGAGATGTAACCAATTGGCGCATCTAACCAAACATAAAAGAATTTCTTCTCGCCAGTTTCTTTTTTTGAATCAGGAATTTCAAAACCGTAATAGGGTTCATCTCGAGAAATACACCAATCGTCTAACCCTTTTTTAATCCAAGTGTTTAACCAGTTTTTAATCTCTGGTTGTAATTCAGATTTTGGATTTTTTATCCATTTTTTTAATTTATCTGAAAATGAACTTAACTTGAAAAAGTAATGTTCACTTTCTTTTTGAAGAGGAGTTTTACCACACAAAGAACATTTAGGGTTAACTAAATCTGTACCTTTTAAAATGATTCCACAACTTTCACAAACATCACCATATTGTTCAGCAGTTGTACAATGTGGACATGTTCCACGAACATACCTATCCGGTAAAGAACGGTTACAATCATTACAGTAAATCACGTTCATTTTTTTAGTATAAATCAGTTTTTTTTTCTTCAACTCATTAAAAAAGTGTTCTGCCAATTCTTTATTTTCTTTTGAATCAGTATGATAATAATTATCAAAATTAATTAGATAAGAAGCAAAATCTTTTTTGTACTCTTTAGAAAACTTTTCAGCAAACTGTTTTGGTTCTTGACCAGCTTTTTTCGCATTAACTTCGATAGGAGTACCGTGCATGTCTGAAGCACAAATATATAAAGCGTCTTTATCTAAAGATTTTAAAAATCTTGAATAGATGTCTGCTTGAATATATTCCAAAAGGTGTCCAATATGTGCCAGTCCGTTTGCGGAAGGTAAAGCTGCAGTTACTACTATCTTTTGTTTTGCCATTTTTAATTAAGAAGGTATATTTGTTTATTTAAAGGTTGTTATAAAAAAATTAAAAAGAAAAAAAGAAAATATAAGTACAATTATCTAATACAAGCACCATCACGACATCCAGATTGACAATCAATTGCAACTTCATCTAAATGGTTACTGTTACACACTTTTTCCAACAATTTAGCTGAGCCAATACATTTATCTTCATTGATTAACACAGAATTAGTAGTACCTATCAATTCTACCCAAGATTTTCTATAAATGTCAACAGGACCTTTATCTTTATCGGAACAAATTGCATCTTTCCCTTCTTCACGAGAAATACAAGCACCATCACGACATCCGTAAGGACACAAATAGTCATAACTAACCCCTACCACTCCATTTTGACAATGAAATTCAGCAAGACCTAATCCTTCATTTTGCGGAAGTGCATTTAAAAGATGATCATAACAATAATCATTTCTTTTAACTTTAACCCCATTAATATTCAAACCGCCAGTAGTCCCTTTCATAAAATATTCTGAACCTTTATCAGTATCAATACAACTAGAAGTAGTTGCTAGTACCGGGTCAGTTTCAGTTGTTTCTGGTACCATAACATCAACAACCCTAACACAAGCACCATCACGACAAGCAGTTCCAGTAGTACATTCATAATAGTAAGCATGGACCCTTTCTTCTGAATCACATTGTTCTTCAGCGATCCAACTTCCAGTAAGTAATTCTGCTCCACCATCTTTATCAGTACAATAATCTGAGGAGGTAATAATTTCGGTTTTATCTGCGTTCCAACCAGAAGTCTTACTTTTAATGTAAATATTGTCACCATCACGGTCTAAACACATTCTTTCTTCTGCCTGTCCTTCAGCGGCACTAACTAGTTCAGGAGTGGTAGGTGGACGAAGATTACATTCATTAGTTCTAACATCACACCCATAACCATGACAATTGTCAGCCATAGTTTGTACAGAATTACCACCCACACACTTTCGCCAAAGGATTGTTCCTTCTTGAGTACATAAAGGATTTCCAACAGAAATTTGTTGTTCGCCATTAAGAACCAGGATTTTTTTACCTTCATTACGACAAGAGATCTTAGATAATGGTTCAACTTTACCAACACTAGCAGCTTCTAATCCAGAAAATTCTTTCCCTCTTCTTGAAACCAATAGTTTTTTCGCAGCTAAGGCCCTCCTTCTTAAATCATTTTTTGTTTGTGTATAATAACTTTGTCCAGTGACGGCTTCAGCTGTTTCTACAGTTTCACCTTCAACAACGACTACTTCTAATTGACTATCAGATAATTTGTTCAGTTCCGAATTCAACTCTTCTTCAGAAGATACATTTTCTGTATTACAACCAACTAAGAATGATACCAATATAACTACTCCTAAAAACATTAACATCTTTTTCATTTAAAAACACCTCTTTAAGTTTATGTTAAAGAAAGAAAAGATAATATATAAATGTTATTACAACTTGATCTAAAAAAAGAAAGAAACTTTTAAATAAAGCCTCTACTAAAAAATATATTAATGTTTAATTTCATTAAAAAACTGTTCGCGGACAAAGAACCTGAACAAGCAGAAGTTGCTTTAGAACAGTTAGAATCCTGGATAAACGAAAAAACAGCTCAATTAAACTTTAATAATTTCTTTCAAGAATATTTTGAAAAAATCATTGAAATTAAAAAAAATCTGCAAGACAAATTGGCAGATTTAAAAGTTGCAGAAGTGCCGAAAGAACACAAAAATGTTGAACACCGAATAAGAAATATTGTTAAAGGTCATAAAGACCAATACGCACGAGAAATCGAGATATTTCTGGAAAATTTAGATTTATTAAAAAAAGAAAAATTTTCTGCACTTGAAGATTATCAAGAAGTTATCAGATATAACAAAAAACTTGACAAAAGTATTGAAAGTGTTGCTAAACGAACATCTAAAAGTTATCAAGCAGCGCAACACCTTTATTTTAAACCGGTAGAAGAAGTATTCAAACTTATGGGTGAACTTAATTTATTAGTGAAAAATTTTAATAAAAATGATTATGATAAAAAGGTTGAAAAAATTGAAGAACTTAAAAATTTAACAATCCAATTAGAAGACGAAATTAAGAAAAAGAAAGATTTTCAGGAACAAATTAAAAGTAAAGAAGAACTGTTAAAAAATAAAAATGAAGAAGCTAATAATAAACAGAAACAATTAGAACAATTAAAAGAGAGTAAAGAGTACAAAAATCATTTAAAACTGAAAAATAAAAAAGAAGAATTAGAAAAGAAAATTAAGGAACTTAACGACCAAATTTATGCATATTTTTCTAAGTTAACTAAAGCGTTCAAAAGATACGAAAGAGTAGCTTTAGATGATAAACTTATTAAAAAATATTTAGAGAATAATGTCCAAACATTCTGGGAGGATACAGAACTAAAAGTTTCTGAAATTCTAGAGGGGTTAAAAAAATCTTTATCAGGAGATTCTTTACAATTTGATGAGAAACAAAAAAATAAATTTTTAGAAATTATTAGTAGAGGAAGTGAAGATTTTTTTCAAAAATTTAAAGATGAATATAACAAATTAAATGGTTTGGTAGAAGCTATCGTTAATGAAATTAAATGTAATAAAATCATTGATGAAATTGAAAATGTTAATTCTGAAAATAAAAATGTTAATGAAAAAATTAGTAGAATCGAAACTGAAATTAAAGAAATAAAATCAAAATTAGAAAAAATTGATTTAAGTAAGTTAAAAAGTGAAATTAAAATAAAGGTTGAAGAAGTTTTTGATATAGAAATTAAATTAAATTAAATTAAATTCTTAATTATAATTGATTTTTGGTATATAACATATTAAAAAATCTCTTTATGATTAATTTTAAATTATTTCTCAAATGAAAAGTTATATAAAGTAAAATAGAGTTCTTTATACTAAATAAAATGAAAAAGAGGGGACAGATAACTATATTTTTGATAGTTGGGATTCTTATTCTAGTTTTAGCTTCAATAATTCTTTACTTTGTTAATACAAGTACCATTGACAATATTTCTACCGAAGACGCAAAAACAAGCTCATTTCAGTGGCAGAAGAACTCTTTTGTAGATCAAATAGAAAATTGTTTAGAAGAAACCAGCCAATTAGGGATAGGTCTTCTCGCAATTAATGGGGGGATAATTTATCCAGAAGAAGATAGTTCAATCTTGTTAACTGATAATGGGATGATTAATTATGTTTATTTAAACCAAATGTTAGGACTTGACATGAACAAAATGGAACTGGACTTAGCAGAATTTATTGAATTAAATGTTGATCATTGTTTAGAAGATTTTACTAATTTTGCTAAACAAAATGTGATCATTCTTCCAATATTTACTGAAATTGAAGCAAAAACAAACATTCATAGTTCAGTTGTTTCCGTAAATCTAAAATTACCATTCAAAATAACATTACCAAACGAAAACGTATTAGATATTGACACTTTTAAGATAATGGTACATTGTAATTTAGGTGATATGGTAAAAACTGCCGAAACCATTGCTGAACTTCATCATCAAGGTAAAATCAATGATTACATTTACAATTATACTTATTATCCAACAATTTTACCATACAACGAAATTACGACCATATATACCATTACTGATACAAAAAAGCTACTAAATGACGAAACTCCGCTTGCTTTAAGTTTTGCAGTCTTGGAAGAAAAAACTTCTCGATATTTACCAAAATTAGATTACGTTTCTGATTTTACTTTAAGGGTAGATGATAGATTAGAATATACACTAACTGCTAAAGATGAAGATAATCAAATATTAACTTATAGTTCAGATAATTCAGAATTCCCGGTAACAGTAGATGGAGAAATTAATCTTATTGTTACTAAAAAAGGTAAGTTTGAAATTAAATTTACGGTTGAAGATGAAGATGGTAATAAAGATTCTCAAGATGTCACCATTAACGTTTTAGAAAAACGCTCATCGCCAGCACCGATTGAAGATGTACCTGAACCAACAGAAGAAGATTGGGAATATGATGAACAACAAGCATTATTGTTAGAAGAAGAATTGGGGTTAATGAATTGAAATGAGTATTAAACAAAATAAAATAATTGCACTTTTGGTAATTGTCCTATTTTTAATGCCTCCGTTTAATCTTGCTGATGAACCTGCTCCTGTAGTTGCTGCTCCATCTGGTGGAGGTGCGCCAAGTGTTGTTGGAACTCCAGCAGGGACACCAGATTTTTCTAGTATGACACCGGCTGATCAAGCAGCACAACTTAAAAAAGTGTATGATCCAGCCCTGGCAAAAGAATTTTTTGCCAAACCAGAAAATGTTGGTTTAGAACCAGAAGTTGATGCTCAATATTTTAGTGATAAAAACAATATTGGTGATAATCCTGAAGCAGATGATAAATTCTTTTCAGGAAGTTATGATGATAAAAATGCTAAAGCAACAAGTAGAGAAAATTTTGATACCCATAAAGAGTCAGCAAGTAAATATTTAACTGATAAGTTTAAAGGCCCTTATACTGTTGGAGAATTAGCTAAAGATTTCTTTTTTGACCCCGGAGATCCTGAAAAAGGTGGTGGTTCAATTGTTAATAATGGAAAAACAATCAAGTTTGACCAGTATAAAGAGGACCAGAAAATTAAAAGTATTGAAACTACCCCTGACGGTTTTCTTATTGTAAGAGAGAATGAGGGAATTACGCATGATATCCAAATTAAAGGTACAGCTGAAAACGAAATTGTTTACGATCCTAAATCTGGCCAGTTAAGTTTTAAATCTCCGGATGGAAAAGTGCAAGATTTTACTATTCGTAGCGAAGATCAAAAAAATGTTGAATTCAATTTAAAGAAAGACGGAACGATAGAAGTTCTCGGACCGGTTAAAGGCAGTGCCATAGTTAATGAGCGCTTAGTTGAATTTAATAATCATGTTGGAAAATTAGTTCTATCTTCTAATGGTGATATATCTGCAGAAAACGCGGAAGTTATTACGCCAAGAATTTATGCTGACGGACATTTTACTAAAAAAGGTGATGAGATTGAAGCACGAGCTCATGGAGATATAAACAGAGGTAATTTAAATCCTAAGGATGGTCAAACAGTTATTCTTGATAGAACAACTAATGTAGGAGTAAAAACTCAGGGTCAAGTTGAAAAGAATAAAGTTAAAATTCATCTTGACAAATTTTCTCCAGATTCAGAATTTGCCCCTAAACCAGAACCTCAACCAACAGCAGCAGAAACCGCAGTTGCCAAGAATATTGCAACTCCCGAAGAAAAAGCTGCCGTTACTGCAGAAACAGCTGCGAAAAGACAAGTAGAAGCAGAACAAGCACGACAAAGTGCAAGAAATTTAAAACTTGCTAAAGGAGATTTAGGGGAGAATGCAGAAGTTTGGATTAAAAAAGATAAAAATAATCAAGTAGTTGTAACTGCTAAAGGTAAAGTTAATGTTGGCAAGTATCATTATAAGGGAACGTCTCTTCCGCCAGCACTTGATAATTACGAACCACAATTTACAGGTAAAAATGGTAAATCTGAATTTGATGCTAACCTAGGTGTTACTGCAGTTGTTAACGTTAGAGGTCAAGCAAATTATCAAGATCGACAATATAGTAAGATTGATTCTCAACAGGATGGTTCGTCAATGAAAATTACTCGTGATGGTGGTAATGAAAAAGATGTTATAGTAGCTAACTGTTTTTTATGTAGTAAAGGTAAAGTTATGGACATTAGTAAAAATGTTTACCTTACAGATCCAAGTACAGGAATTTCAGATTCAATAAATTCAAGGCAACTTAACATTGAAGTTAAGATGGAAGAAAACGAAATGAGTTACAGTTATTCCACTGCAAGTTTAGGTAAATTAGCCGAACTACAAACGGGGGGCAGTAAAGTTGCAATTGGTCGAGATTTATTAATGAAAGTCCCTTGTGGTGATAAAGAATGTAATCTCCAATTTGCAAAAGATGAAAATAATAATCTTATTGGCCATTATGAACATTATGATCTTGAAACAAAACAAGTTTCTGCTCCCGTAAAAATTGATTTAAATGTTGGTGAAGTTTTAGGGAATCCGACCATTGTAACTTCTGAAAAAAATATTGAAGAGTTAGAAAAACTTGAAGCTCTTATTGCTAGTGGTAAAGGTAAAGTTAAAAATTTAGCGGGACTTAAATTTGATAAAGATCCACAACTGCGAGCACATTTGCTTAAAAAATATGGATTAGATGTTAGCCTTCTTGGTAATGAGAAATATTTAGAAAAAGTTGTCAAAGCAGTTAATTACCGTGAAAAAGCTGATAAATATTTGCAAAGATTAAGAGATGAGGGTATTGAAATTGATGATAATGGTCAACCATTAACTACTGAGGCAGCGGAAGCAATTAATAAGTTAACTAAAGGTAAAGGTAAAAAATTGTGGTGGTACACCGCTGCTATGATGCAAGTTAATAAAGCTAAAATTGCTGAAGTGCAAGCAATAAGATCATCTTGTGTTGAAGGTGAAAGTTGTCAGTTAAGTCCGGAAGAGGCTAAAAAACAAGAAAAAAATCTTAAAAAAGAAGTTAACAAATTTAGTAAAATTAGAAAAGTTCTCATTGAAGAAGATCGAGTAAAAAAAGTAAAACGAGATATTAAAAATGGTGTAGTGCCAGAAACGGCTCAGATAGATTTTCAACGTGCAAAAGAATTAAAAGGTGATAGAGAGGGGGTCCGGATCGAAATTTGGGAGAAAGAAAATGAAATTAACAGAATTGATGAACAAATCAAAATTTTAGAAAAAAAAGGCAATTCAGAAGCACTAGAGGAAATTTATCAACTGGAAGAAGAAAGAGAAAAACAAGACATGGATCTACTTTCATTAAAAGATGAAAAAATTAAGTTGGATAGTGAAGTTGGAAAGATTGTTGCTTCTTATACTAAAAATCGACCGGACCTTGCTGTAGACTTAGCTTTAGAATCTGGCCGTACAGGTTTAGCAAATAATATTAACAGAGATATTTTAGTCCATTATGATCAAGATGCTGCACAAAGTAAAATCACGGGAATTAATGAACAAGTACAAGTTCAGAATGAAGATCTTATCTGGGAAGCAGGATATAGTGCTCATGAAGCCACAATTAATGCTTTAATCACAAAATCCAGAATAGGATTAGTTCCTCAAGGTGGCCAGGAAGCAAGAATTGAAGTTACCAGAAAACGTGATGATATGCTTACTACCACCAGAGAAATTGAAAGAAATGCTCAAGAACTAGTATTAATCAAAAAAGAACTAATGGTAATAGCGAAGAAATCTGAAGATAAAAAAACTACTCCGGCTGATAAAATTGCTTTTAATGCTCTTATGGCCAGAATGGATTCTATTAAAAAAAATAAAGAACAAGCAGAAAAAAAACATGTAACTTTGCAAAATGAGATTATAAAAACAATTACACCTTTTATTAGAGATAGGCCTGATTTTGCTCGTGATTTAGCGTTAGATAGTGGGGATTTAGGATTAGCAAAACATCTTAACGATGTGTACTTATGGAATTATGATCCTGAAGGTGCAACTGATAAAGGCTTAGAAATCGATATGTTAGAAAGTATGGAAATTGGTGAAGCTTATGGTGCTGCTGGTGTACAGTTTAAAAAAGCTAATGCTGAGATTTATAATGATGCTTTAATAAAAGAGGTACAATTAAGAATAGATAATGGTGATACTACGGGAGCTGCTAAAGCTGCAAAAGAATTAAAAGGTGCTGATAATGAGAAAGCTCAAAAAGCGTTAGTTAAAGCTAACAATTTGTTATGGGCAGAGGTAGGAAAAGAAACAGCTGCTAAGACACGACAATTCGAGTCAGCTTATCTAGCAAAAAAACAGGAACACTTAAGGGATTATGAAGAAGGTAGCACTTTTGGTTCTTATTTTGGTTTTTTTGCAGAAGGTGCTAAAGAACTTGTGCAAGATGTGTTTGCAGATGAAGAAAGTAATAGAGATATTGCTTTAACTCAGATCAAGACTAAGAAAGTTGAAGCAGATTTGATTGATGTTGCTTTAACTTCATTAAGAGTTAATCATCCTGATTGGACACCCCAGGAAGCAATCACATATATTAATGCAGGAAAATTTACTGAAGATGACATTCTACCAAATTTTAAAAAATCTCGTAAATGGGATATTAAGTTATACATGCATGATTCTACTGATCAAGATGGCAATCCTATTAAGAGATTAACAGTATCACATCATACTGCTTTTTTAAACACTTTACAAAAAAGATATTCTGGTCAAGAATTAAATCTTGAAGATAAGGCCTACAATACTTTAGAGGCAGGAGAACTGCAAAGAGTTTTTAGTGGCGCGTCAGGAGGCGACACCGCTGAAACATTTAAAAGAATGGATACACAAATTGATTTAAGCCGTTATACAGAAATTTCTAGGTCTGGTGATAATGAAGCGAAATGGAGCGCCTTATTAACTACAACTAACAGACATGAGGGTAGAACAGTTGAAATGACCAAAGAAAGAGCTAATAGAGAAGAAAATGCCTGGAAAGGAGGGGATTACTTAGACAAAACAGGAATATTTTTATCTGAAGGTTCAAGAACAATCAGTGCTATAAATTTAGCAAAGGGAGTGACAACTGTAGTAGATAATTTTAAAGAAATTGGTGTAACTACGGGCATGATTGAAAGTTATGTAAAAAGTGATATGAAAACAGTTAACGAAGTGTATGAAGAGATGAAAACTAGAACTGTATCACAATTACGCGAAACCAGTGAAGAAGCAACAATGATGAACGTAGCACTAAACAATTTTCATGGTAAAACTAATCCTAGAACTGGAAATGCTTACACCCCAGAAGAAGCAATAAATGTAATCAGTACAGGTTGGATTGATCCTGATAATGGTGTTGCCCTTGACAGAACTACTTTCTTAGCAGGAGTAAAAGATAAAAATGAAAAAGAAAGATTAGGAAAAATGTATGACCGAAATTTTGGTTCTGATCGCAGAATGATCATTAATAAAAATGGTGGTTTTTTAGGGGCTTTAGATAGCGCAGCACGAGGAGAATCAATTAGTGGTGATACTTTAGCAAACTTAAAGATCGAACAATTACAACAACAAATTACTGCCGCTGATGATAAAAGTTTTGAATTTGAACAGGAATTGGCGGCTCTTGCTCAAGAAAATAAGTGGGGTACTGCCGGAAGAATTGCCGGTGGAAAAGTTGAAGAACTTGATCAAAAGATGGATAATCCACTTATTGATTGGACTGGTTTAGATCTAAGAATTACAAATAGAATGGGCCAACAATATGGTGATGTCGGGATTGAAACAGCAACTTTAATAGACATTCCCGGAGCGGGTTTACTTTTTAAAGCAAGTGTAGGCGGTGTTAAACTTCTTAAAGGAACAAAAACAGCCCAAAAAGTTATAACAGGAGTTAAAGAATCAGCAGTAGTACAAAAAATTGCTTCAGTGTCGGTAAAAGCTAAAACTGCTGTCCAAACAACTATTTTTGCAAGTAAACAAACTAAACAACTTTTAAGTGGATTAAAAGCAGAGTTACGTACTGCAGATTTTCTTGGCGATGTCACTCGCGTGGAAATATTAACAGACAGAATTGCTGACACGCAAAAAGTTTTGATTGCCGAAGCTAAAGTAGGAGCACAGGCAGGTAAACTGGGAAAATTAAAATCTTACTTACATAATGATGCTGCTACAAGAGCAATTGAAAAAGGTAAAGTTCTGGGGATGCAAGAATTAAAAGGTCTTAATCAAGAATTAGCAGCTGCAAAAGCTTCTGGTAGTAGTAAATCAGCTCTTAAAATTACAGAACAAATTGCTGAAATGACTAAAGATTTAGATGATATTGATAAAATTCAAAAAGCAACAAAACTTGCCGGTAAACAAAGAGGAGCAGTGGGAACTTGGTTAAAAAAGGAAAGGTATGCAAATAAAAAATTACAAACTGCTGCTGACGAGCTGGTAAAAGCACAAGTAGCTTTCCGTTCTTCTAGCGGTGCAGAAAAACTTGAAAAAGCTTCTGCTTTAATTAAAGCTAGTGAAGGAATGAAAGCTACTGAAGAAGCAATAACATTTACTGGAAGAGTTTCAAATAGGTTAAAAGCAAGAAGTAGTGCTAAAAAAATTGATGATCTTGCTGCTGAAGGTATTGCTGTTGGTGTTAGTTCAAAACAAGGAGCACATATTAATTGGGATGCAATCAATGCAGTTGAAGATGTTGCTAAAAGAGAAAAGTTAACAAAAAAAGCACAATCTTTAGAAAAATCGTTAACTAATACTGACGTTAGAGCTAGGGTTTTCAATAAATTAAAAGTAGATGAGGGAGTTAAATTTAATACTGCTGATAATGTTAATGATGGAATGGTTTTTAGTGGTGGGTCTGGATTTAGTTTGGTTGATGAAGAAGTAGAAACGATTACTAAAGGGTTAGATGAATTAGCTGATGGTGGTGCAAAGGTAAGAGTAAGAGAAGGAAAAATTGAGTTTGAAAATGTTCATCCAACACAAAAGAAAAAAGCTGCTGAACTTAAACAAAAAATTGACAATTCCGGGATTGACTTAGCAGCTGAAGAAGCTAAATTCAACCGTGAAGAAGTGATGGCATTAGGAAAAGCTGAAGGTGAACTTGCTGATGCTCAACGTGTTAAAAAAGGTTTAAAAGAACAACATAATCCAGATTTGGTTCATCCCGAAAATTTACCGGAAGTAACACCCTCATCAGTCGCAGATAATGTTCCTAGTGGGAGTGTGGAAAATAATGTTAATCAAGCTGTAAGTGGAGTTGCTGATGCTGATCAACCAGTAACACTAAGTTCAAAAAATTCAAATGTTAAATGGGATCCAAACGTTGAACGATGGCGAGATTCAAATGGTAAATTTGCAAAAGTTGAAGTTGATGATGCATATAAATGGAACGCCAAAACAAAAAATTATGAATATTCTACAGGTGCAAAGAAAGGTCAACCCGCTTCATTTGATGAAGTTACTGATGCTATAAATACTAACATTGCTAGTAAAACTTCTCCAAGTGTTGTTGCTGATGGTAGTAAAGTACCAAGTAAATCAGTAAAAGAAGTTATAGATGGTGTTGAAGGTAAAGATGTTATCGTTCAATCAAAGAGAGGTAATGTGTACAAGGGTAGGGCAGTAAGTGTTGAAGATGATATTTTAATATTAATTGATGATGCTGGCAAAGATATTGCCGTTAAATTAGACAATATTGTTGTTGATAATATAAAAGTTTCAAATGAAGGAGTTTGGGATGATATAATTGTTAATGATAAAGAACTTCAAGAAGTTTTAGGTTCTGGTGGAGCAAGAGTAGCTGATCAAACAAATCCGAACTTGTTTAAAGCTAAAGAAGCTAAACGTAAAGTTGTTGAAGACTTAGCAGAATTCAAAAAATTGTCAAAAGAATTATCGGGAGATAAAGGATTAACAACAACTGAGTTGAACAGATTAGATGACTTAAGAAATCAATTTATTAGTCCGGCTGATGAACTTCTAGATCATAAAAGATTAACTGGAATCAGTAAGCCAACCGAGGCACAATTAAAAGAACTTGAAGTTTTAATGGACAGAATAACATTCCGTGAATCTATTGCTAATACTGACCCTACAGAAATTAATGTAATTATAGGAGATCTGTTAAATACAGGGGAATTAGGTCATTCTAACATTGACGAAATGGCAAAGGCTGCATCTAGTCAAGAAAGGATGAAAATTGTTAGTGATCGAGCTGATGAAGTTATCAGAAAATATGCCACTGGTTTTGAAGCTCAAACAGGTACACATATCCGAGCTAGCCCTGAACAGGTAAAATATATGCGTGAACATTTAGCAATTCAAATGGAAATGTTAACAAAACTTGACGAATCAGGTTATATTGACCGAATTGCAAAAGCTCGTGGGATAACTAAAGAAGAAGCAATGTTACAATTCCAAACAAAAATTGCTGATTCATTACAAAAAGGAATTATTCATGATGGGTTATTAATTACCGATGGAGTTGGTGGTAAATCAGGCCAGATTAGAATTGGTACGGGGGTAGCAAGGTTACGGGAATCTAACGGTTATGACCATATCATTGCTGTCCAATTACGAGCAAGAGAAGCATTAAACGCTCAAATGAAAGTTGTAGATTTACAACCAGAACATTTTATGGAAATTTATGAAGCAGTAGCTTACCACGACATGGCTAAAGGTTCGTTATGGAATAATGCTGGTGGTATGGCTGAGGCAAAAATAGCAGGGTCATCATTAAGTGATACGCACGTTATTGCTGCTGGTAAATATGTTGAAGCTGATAAAACAAAATTAGTTGCACTTTATGGTGAAGAGGGATATAAAAGAATTTTAACTTTAGCAACTCACCATGATGATGAACATTTCCTTAGAATATCAAAAAACTCAATCTTTGAAGCACAATGGAACGCGATAACTGCTGCTGATAATACTGCAGGGGCATCTGTTCGTTCAATTGATGGCACAAAAATATTCCAAGATAAACTTGTTGAAGCACTTAATGTTGAAGGCAACCAAGAAATTTTATCATTAGCATTAAGAATTGATGAAGGTAAAGGTGCAGGTCTTATTGATAAAACAAAAACTATTGAATCATTAAAACAAAGAGCGATTGATAATATTTTTGTTGCTGCTGAAAAAGGTGATATTGGGTGGGAACAAGGAGAAATGGCAATCAGAGCAATGGAAGATGATTTCAGTGGAATGGCAGCTAGATTTATGAGAAGAACACAACCCGCTGGTGAAATGAAAATTGGAATTAGTGATGATGGAATAATTATTTTTGAACAATCATTATCTACTGCGGCAGGAAAAATTGATGATGTTCATTCTGGTTCAGTTTATCAATCACAAAAAGGTCTTACTGATGTTTATTGGGATGAAGTAACTATTAGACCAAAAGGTCAAAAAGTTTCTTTTGATGGAGATTGCGATAGTTGTCGAGTTTTTGAAATTGAAGAAGGTAAATCAGGAGTAGTATTTGAAATTGGTAAAGATGGCAGTAGAAATCCAATTAAAGTAAAGAAAAAAGCTTTAGACAAAAAAGGTAACCCCGTATTTAACAAAGATGGTAGTAACAAAATGGTAGATGTTGATTTAACCAGAAAAGAATTCACAAAGAAATACCTTCCAGACGAGTTAGAAAAAACAAGTTCAGAATTACATAAGGCAAGAGGTAAAGGAACGCATTTAGAAAATAAAATTGATGGGAGTACATCACCAGGAACATTTACTAGTACTGATGATTATGCATTAGAGATCCATTTCAAAGGTGAAGAAACTGCTGCTTCTATACCGCAAGAAGAATTCTTAGCAGCAGGAACAAAAACTAAAAAAGATCTTGAAAAAGTAGAATCAATAATAGAAAAACAGAAATCTACATTTGATAAAGCTAAAAATGTTGTTGACAAAAATTCTAAAGCACCGATTAGTGAAGCTCAGTTTGATGAAATAGTAAAAACTATTGACAAACCAGAGTATGATGATTTTATTGAAACTATGAGAAGTCAAGGACTTACTGAGGAAGACGCTGTAGCAATGGTTGACTTAATTGAAGAAGACTTCGCCTTCCAACAATATAAGAAATATTTCAAAGTAAATGCAAATAGTCCTTTAGATGAAGCGATAGATGTAGTGAAAATTGAAGGTGTGTCATCAACAGTAAAACTTAAACCAGTAGATGAAATTGAAGAATTTATGGCTTTATCTGAAAAAGTTGCTGATGGAAGAGCCACTACAGAAGAAATAGTAAAACTAAAAGAGTTAGAGAAAAATGTTCAAGTTTATGGTGACGAAATGGGCGAATATCTTCAACTTCAAAAAGTTATTGACCCTTCAGATGCACAAGTTAAAAAGTTAAATCAATTAGGAGACGTTATTGCTCAGCGTGAACTGGAAAGAATTGAAGACCTTAAAAGTTCATTTGAAGAAGCGATAAAAATAGCAAATCAAGGAAATAGTAAATTAATTGATGCAGAAGATATTGATTTAATTATAGCTCAAATTAATGATTTTGAAGGAGTAACAATTAAAAGTTTAACAGACCGTGCTGAAGCGATAATAGAATTGAAAAAATTTAAAGAAATCCACTTAATTCATGAAATTGAAAGAATTCACACGCTTGGAATAATGAAAAACAGTTTGCTGAAAAATGTTGTCAAATCATCATATGGTAAATTTTCACAAGCATCAAGTATATCTTCAGCAGAATCTGTTGGAGTTTCAGATCTAGAAGAACTTACAAACACTAAACAAGCTGCTGCAAGCAGTTAAATTTAAATAAAATAATGATAAGGTGAAAAATATGGATAATAAATGGTTAAAAGATTTAAAAAGTAAAGTTGCAAATTATGAATCTTCAAAGAAATATCAAGATTATTGTTGGAAAGTATATCGTAAAAATGAAGTTTTCATTAAGGAATTTATTAAATGGAGAACTTTATTTAATATTAAACCAAAATCTACTGCTGATAAAGCATTAGCTTTCTTTATTCATAAAATTTGGCAAGAACATGGATTTAGATGGAAAGGAATAATATACAACTTTATGGTTGCAGCTATGAGCCACCCTCCAGGCATGTTTACAACATATTTATCAGTTTATCTTAATAAATACAAAATGGGGATGGTAGAAGAATTGTTGGCTGGTAAGATGAATAAACATTACGTTTCTAAAGATCGGGTTTATAGTAAAGATTATTTAACAAGATGGTTACAAAATTTAAAAAATCTTGACAAAAATAGTTTGAAAATACTAAAACAAAAAAAAATAATTGCATTAAGTAGTCCGCCAATAGAATTCTTACCCGAATGGTATTTTATCGCTAGACCAACTAACAAGTTTTATCAAGATGAGAATTTAGAAGCAATCATTAAACCATTAATTGAAAAAGAAATTGCCGAAGATAATATTAAATTCAAATATATTAACAAATTGAATGAACTTTTAAATAAACATGCATTTAAAACTATGCACAGTAAAAAAGCTATTGAATATCTTAAATCTGTGGCGGGTTTAGTTTCTACAGAAATGGAGTTTAGAAAAAAAATTAAAGATGAAGATGGACTTAAAAAGGTTAAAGAGCTTGAAGAAGATATTGAAACGCAAATCATTGGACAAAAAATACTTTTAAAAAAAATTAAAGAAAAGTTATCTATGAGAAATGAACATTCAATTATGAATAAAGAAGTCCATGAAAAAGTTCAATCTCTTCTCAATAAAATAGAAACAATAATAAAAAAAGAATTAAAATAAAAAAATCAAGAAATTTTATTTTTTCTTTTTCTTCTTAATTTCCTTAAGTTTTTTAGTTACAGGAATCTTAGCCTGACAATGTTCACATTCAATAACAAATGCTTTAACACCTTTGAATGTCTTTCGCACATATGGAGTACTTCCTTCACCATCTTTACCGCATTCAGGACAAGTATATTGTGCCTCTAATGTTAAAGTAGATTCATGTTCAGCTTTTTCTTCTGTGAAACCACATCCAGGACAAACATATTCTAAAGAACGAGGTTTCGGCCGGCCAGTTTTAGGGTTCACTGGTTTACCCATTTTGGCTTTTTTACATTTCGGACATTCTTTTCGATAAACCCAAGCTAAAATATTACCTTTCTCACCGATACTTCTATTAGTAAAATATAAACATTCTTCCATTGATTCAGGGACTTTTAGTGCCATTTTGATATTTACCTCGCTATTTGCTGATTAGATAACTTAAGTAAATTACTAGAGATAATAAACCTTTCCATCTAATGAGTTTTTTATCCCTTTAATATTGTACCCACCAAGATTATCATCAAAAAAATACATTAATTCTGATTTATTTGGACCTTCATTGTTTTTATGAATAGCAATTAATTCAACATGATATTTATCAACAAACTGTTCTAAATAACAGAAATCTAAAGCCACTTGGGCCAATTGGTCTGTGATTAATAAATTGATTAATTTTTTTGAAATCATTTTTAAAGTTTCTTAATTTCAATACTAATAGCTTTTTTATTAATTCGAATGTAACGTGGACATTCAGTATATTCTAAATTGTTATCGTTACAATAAGTTGTAATTTTATCTTTCTCGTTTTCAGTATCAAATTCTATGATTACAACAAAACCTAAATTATCTTTGTTAATAATTTTGTAATTGTTTAGATCATTGAGAACTTTATTTCTAGATTCTGTAAGGAATTTGATTCTGTTAGACAAATCGTTAATCTTTTCGTTAATTGTTTTTAATTGCTCTTTATCTTCTAAGATTTCAAAAGTATCTTTAATTTGATTAAAAACAAATTCTTCTTTACAACTGATGAAACCGCCCCCTTTTGCTTCAACTAATTTCCATCTCCCGAAACTGCTTAACATTACGTCTGCATAATCCCCGTCACATAATTCTGTCCCTATCGCTCCGGAAACGTCTAAAACAACTAAACAATCATTCTCTTGACAAATTTGATGAATTTCTTTCATCGGTTGTTCAGCGTGATATCCACCTGGATTTTGGTACAAGAAAACATCTGCTGTTTTTACTTTCTGTTTCAAATCTTCTAAATCAATTATTGCGTTATCGCATTTAACTTTCTCAGAATCAATTCCTAGTTTTTTTGGAAACTTTTCATAAGATAACCAACCACCTTCTTCTGGAATTAAAAGTTTCTTTTTAACTAAATGTAAAGCAGAAAGAATAGCAGAATTCCCTCTCAAAACTATCTCAATGTGATTGTGCTTTGTAAGTTCTTTGAGCTTGTTAATAAGTTGTTGTTTCATTAAGTAGAGAATTAATTAGTTCATTTAAAAAAGTTAGGGAAAAAAAGAAAAAAAAGAACTTCCTTTTTCCCAGTCTACTCTTAACTTCTTTTCATTTTAACATAGCCGCTAATCCTTTGTCTTAGATCATAGATATCTTCCAACTTAAGATGAATGATTCCGTCCAAATCTTTCCAATCCTTTTCAGTTAAAAGATCAGTAATATCTTCTCTCTTAATCTTTTCTCTAAGTTGAGGTTCAATCCTGTCCTTGTAAACATGGATAGCCATACTTGGTGAGTAAAACTTACTTACTAGTAAACCTACCATTACTAAAGTTCCAATTCCAATTGTTAATATCATTTTTATTCCTCCTTTGTTTATTGTTTATTGTTTATTGTCTGTAAGACACATTATCATTTTCATAGTATTTTTAAGTACCAAAAAAAATTATCCAGAAAGCTAAATTTTCATTTCCAAGTTTTTGTATGATTTTCAGGCCAAACTTATCAGAAACTTATTTTAGCGTAACAACTAATTAAAACCAGAATTCAAAGTACAATTTTTTAATTTTATATTCTCTCATGTTAAATATAGAAGTCCGAATTATATATAGTAGTTACGTTCCATTTTTAGTGCATATTAAGAAAAAACCATAATTACACTTATTCTGCCCAATAATCTTGATAACCGCGCATCATCCCGTCAGGAGAAAGTTGTGTTAAACTAAGTTTAACTTTCTGATCACCGCAAGAAAAAACTAGTTCGTCCTGTTTTTTAAGATAGGCATCTCTAATTTTAGACATAATTTCTTCTTCTTTAAGTGGAAAAGTTTCCATTCCTAATAATTTTTTAAGAGCCATTAATATCTATACCTCAACTTACAAAAATAAAATATTCCTATTTCTAATCAAAACTCATTCCAACTTACGTAAAAAATTAATAAATAAACTCATCTGTGGATTCAGCAAACTTTAAAGGGTCTTCATCTTCTTCTGGAAGCCCTTTTACGTAACCTTGCATAAATCCGGCTTGTTCATGATCTAAAGTGTCATCAGCTACCATATCTTCCCAATCATTTTCAGAATAGACACTCTTACTAACTTCCTCTGAACTTTCTTCAACAGTTTTACTAGACCTAAATTTTCTTGGATACATTTTCACCACCCCGCTTGCTTAAAAAAGCATGTGTATAACTATTACACATTTAATAGCATAACATTTAAATATAAATACTTTCCCCTTATGCTATATAGGGGTCAATATAGTGTATATGCTTAATTGGAATGTTTCCTAATGCATAAAATTCAAGCTATTTAAGATTAAAAACTTCAAAGGGAAATTAGTTGAAGACAATTAAAATGGAACAAGCAAAAATGAAAAACCATTTTTTAGTTCCATTTTAAAGGAGGACAATTAAAATGGAATATAGAAAATTAATCTCATTTGGGAAAAGTAGTTTTGTAGTCTCATTACCAAAAACATGGATCAGACAAAATAAGTTAGTTAAGGGTGACTTAATTTATTATGATGAAAAAGGTAGTAATATTATCTTAAGTGCTAATGATAACACAAGAGGCGAACAAGAAAAAGAAATCACCATTGGTGTTGACGGGAAAAGTATCCGCCGATTACAACGCGAAATAATTTCTGCTTATATCAAAGACCATAAAACGATTACGCTTACCGGAACAACACTTAAAGATAAAGCTAAAGAAATCCAAGCCACTATCCAAAACTTAATGGCTTTGGAAGTAATGGAACAAACTTCAAAAAAAATTGTTGCAAAGGATTTCCTTGATATGAACAACATTTCCATTTTTAATTTAATTAGAAAAATTGACGTTATCTTAAGATCAATGATTGATGATTGTGAAAATATGTTTGTAGAAGATAATTATGAAAACATTTCCCACAGAGATAATGACGTTAACCGGTTAACTTTTTTAATTTTTAGGGTGGTAGAATTTGGTTTGAACAACTCTTCGTTTACGTACAAAAAGTATAACCTTAGTAGCCATGACCTTTTAAATTTGTGGTGGTTCGTATTTAACATGGAAGCTATTGGAGACGAAGTCAAAAGAATTGCGCGTTACATGAAAAATGTTAAATTAGACAAAAAGGAACAAGAAAAATTCCTCAAACTATTAAATGAAACTAAAGGCGCATACCTAAAAATGATGAAAGCATTCCATAATCGAGATATTGAACTTGCTCATACTGTTTTAGAATCAAAAGAAGAGATTATTAAAGAGTGTGAAAACATTTATTCAACCAATAAAAAGGTTGAAAATGTTGGCCCTTTAATCGAAAGAGTAAAAGGAATGATCACAAATGTTCATAATTTAGGGAGAGTGGTATATCAAGCAAGTTTCACTCCACAGTAATTACTTACAGAAAGATTTATAAAGCAAGATTACACAAATAAATTTATGGTCGAGCAATGGACATTAGATGATTTAGAGAGTAAAATCAAATCTCAAGAATTACTTTCACTTTCTAGTAAATCTGCAGTATATAAATATGAACTCAATGATGGCAGAATAATCATTGGTAAATCTTATGATCATTATGATACTCCAGAATATAAAAAAGCGTTTAAAGATAAAACAAGCTTAGTTGATGAAAGTTTCTATAAAAATCCTCGCCATTATTTTAAAAAAGAATTAAAAGTCCTAAGTTGTTATTCTAAAACAAATGTTGCTCCCCAACCAATTGCATTCATCAAAGAGAATTTACTGATTCTGATGGAATATATTGATGGAAAACCTTTCAGCGACTTATTTGTTGAAGAAGAAATTAAATTTATTGAAGGATCAACCAAAGATGGTAAAAGGCCACAAAAAAGAGAACTTAACATTGCAAAAAATAAGTTAAGGGACAAACTTGTTGAAAACTTAGAAAATTACTATAAAAGAACAGCCCCACTACATAAAAATATTGTTAAACAATGCTTAGACAAATATGGAAACTATACCGAAAAGAATCATCCAACTTTAAAAATCAGGGGCCAGTATGAAGAAAAAACTCGTTTCAGACATGCAGTATACAAGATGGTTTATGGTTTCAGTAAAGAATTTAAAGAAGAAAATCCACAATTATACAATGAACAATTACTAGCTAATAGAGATACACAAAATAAATTATGGAAAAAAGCCAAAATTGAAATAAAAAAATATTTAAAAACAAAAGAGATTATTTTTGAAGATTTTGTAACTGACTTTTTAGGCCTGTACCATAACTTAGTTTATGGCCATGATAAACTTGATAATAAAATTACTAGTGAACTTTTAAAAGAAGGTAAAATAAGAGCAATTTTGGGAGATGCAGGACCACAAAATTTTATTTATGTTCAAAATAAAAGAGGAAAATTAATTGATTTTAATGAATCACGTTTAGCTAATCCCCATTTGGACGTTGTTTCTGCATTGTTTAACATTTATAGTATGCCAACAGAGAGTAGAATTCCTAGATATATTAGAAATTTTTGGCAAGAAACTCCACAAATAAAAGAATCATATCCAGATTTCCACGAATTCCATGCTGGTTGTATGGCAACAAGATTGTATAAAGATTTCTTAATTGCTGCAAATAATAGCGATTTTTCAGATATAGAAATTGAAAGATTTGCTGCTGGCCATCCGCGTTTTGATGATTTAACTAAAGAGAATAGAAACATGCTTTTCAAAAAAGACAGAATTGTCGATATGCTTTACATGTTCCCGTATTATATGTTTGAAGACGGATATAAAGTTGTTCTTGAACCATCTCCAAAAAAGAACGAATTAAGAGAATTGTTAAATCTTACTCGAGAATTTTTGCATAAAACTTACATTGGATTATTACCAACAGAAAAATATATTGGAATTAGAGTTGACGAGATTGGTACTGAAGGAAGTGAAATCTAAAATGGATCTTAACAGATGGATGGAACTTGCAAAAATTATTGCCGAAGATTGTGGAGACATTCTAGCCAGTAAGCAGCACAAATTTAGTCAAGCACAAAGGATTGACCATTCACCTTCTACTATTTATGACCAATTAGCAGGAATGAAAATTAAAATGTTTCTTGAAAAAAAAACACCGTTCTCTGTTTATACTGAAGAAAAAGATAACCCGGAAAAAAGATGCCAAGAAGAAACTTTTTGGTGGTGTGACCCGATTGATGGAACTAAAGATTTTATCAAAGGCAAGGACGGATTTTGTGTTTCTATTGGTATGGTTCATCAAGGTCAACCTGTAGTTGGCGTTGTTTATCAACCTAAAAAGAAATTACTTTACAGTGCAATTTTAGGTAATGGCACTCATTTAAAAAATGATGGAGAAATTAAAAATGATCCTGTTCTTGTCAATAAAGATAACGACAGACATTTAATTGGCGTCTTAGGAACTAGAAATACTCAACAAATTGAAAATATATATCAAGAAATGGGTTCACAAGTACACATTGGTCCTTATGGTGGATTTATTTGTAAAGTTTTAACAATCGTTGATGGTATTGGTGATGTTTATATTAAACCAAGTTCACTTTGTAACGAATGGGATAGTTGTGCAATTGATGTTATATTAACTGAAGCTGGTGGTAAATTAACTAACTTCCTGGGAGAAAAGTTATCTTATAACCAAACAAATCCAAAATATAATAAAGGCATTGTTGCCAGTAATGATCTTAACCATGATAAAATTGTTTCCCAATTACAAAATTATTTAGTTTAATTTCTTCTTAGTAAGACACTTATTATCGTAACACTTATATATTCTAGAGATTTAATTATCTTACATTAATACTTATAGTATTTACTATCAGAGGTGATTATAATGGCAAAAAAAGAGAAGTTATCAAAAAACGAATCATTACAAAAGAAAATATTCTTAAAAAAAGAAAGTTCTTGGTTAGAACTTAACAAAAACCAGGTTTTCAAGTTTACTGATGGTTATAAAACTTTTATGGCAAAAAGTAAAACTGAAAGGTTGTGCGCAGAAAATGTAATTTCTATTTTAAAAAAGAAAGGGTTCAAAGAGATGAGTTCTGTTAAGAAAGCTAAAGCTGGTGATAAAATCTATAAATTGTTTAAAAATAAAGCAGTTTTTGCAACCGTGATTGGAAAAAACAATCAACAATGGCAATTGATAGGTAGCCATCTTGATTCTCCCAGATTAGATTTGAAACCCCTTCCGGTGTATGAAGATTCTGGATTAGGATTAATCAAAACACATTATTATGGTGGGATTAAAAAATATCATTGGGTTAACACACCATTGTCTATGCATGGAATTGTATTTACTAAAGCTGGTAAAAGGGTAACAATTTCTATTGGTGATAAAGATTCTGAACCGAAATTCATTATTCCGGATCTTTTACCACACTTAGCAAAAAATCAAATGGAACGTAAAGCTCCAAAAATTGTTGAGGGTGAAGAATTAAACATTCTTGTTGGACATTTACCAGTTAAAGATGAAAAAATCAAAGAGCAAATAAAATTTACTGTTTTGAAATACTTGAACGAAAAGTATGGCTTGATTGAAGAAGATTTTGCTACTGCTGAAATAGAATTAGTTCCTGCATCTAACCCGGTAGATATTGGATTTGATAGTGCGTTAATTGCTGCTTATGGACAGGATGACAAAGTTTGTGTTTATACTTCATTGTTAGCTTTACTTGAAACAAAAGTTCCAAAAAATACTGCGGTAGCTTTTTTTGCAGATAAAGAAGAAATTGGCTCAATGGGAGATACAGGAGCAGCAAGTTTTATTCTTAAAAACTTTGCTGACCAATATGCAAAATTAGTAGGATTAAATTGTCAAGTGTGTGATTTGTTTGAGAACTCTAACGCCGTTTCTGCTGACGTAACTGCGGGGATGAATCCAAACTATAAAGATGTCCATGATCCAAGTAACGCTTCTTTCCTAGGCAGAGGAGTTTCAGTAGAAAAGTATGGTGGTGGTGGCGGAAAATATTCTACTCATGATGCTAGTGCTGAATATATGCAATATATCAGAAATATTTTGGATAAGAATAAAATTGCATGGCAAACTGGTGAATTAGGAAAAATTGATTTAGGCGGCGGTGGAACAATTGCAATGTTCATTTCCAGATATGGAATGAACTGCCTTGATGTTGGACCTTGTATTTTAGCTATGCATTCACCTTGTGAAATTGCCAGTAAAGCAGATATTTATTCTGCATATTTATTTTACAAAGCATTTTTTTCTAATTAATTTTTTTATTTTATCTTTTTTACAATACAAATCTTTTTAAAAGGATTAAGTTTAGATTAAATTAACAAATATAAAATAGGTGATGTTAAAAATGGAAGAAGAACAAAAAGTTGAAGAACAAACTGAAGCTCCTACTGAAGAAGCTCCTTCTGCTGAACAATTAGTTGAAGAATCTAAAGATCCAGCAACTGAAGAAGAAACTCCAGCAGAAGAACCAGCAACTGAAGAAGAAACTCCAGCAGAAGAACCAGCAACTGAAGAAGAAACTCCAGCAGAAGAACCAGCAACTGAAGAAGAAACTCCAGCAGAAGAACCAGCAACTGAAGAAGAAACTCCAGCAGAAGAACCAGCAACTGAAGAAGAAACTCCAGCAGAAGAACCAG
>CAZXEM010000002.1:43871-49158 GCA_964639875.1 uncultured Methanosarcinales archaeon
CCAGCAGCTGAAGAGGAAACTCCAGCAGAAGAACCAGCAACTGAAGAAGAAACTCCAGCAGAAGAACCAGCAACTGAAGAAGAAACTCCAGTAGAAGAAGCACATCATAGTGGTTTTGGAGAAAAAGTTCATCACGTTGTTGAGAAAGTTGAGGAAGCTTTACATCTGAAAAAGAAAGAAGAAAGTTCAGAAGAAACTCCTAAAGAAGAATAAAAATTTTATTTTTTTTTCTTTATTTATTTCTAAATAATAATAATAATAATAATAATAATAATAATAATTATTAATGTAAATATCCTGCAATTGAATTATTATCAGGATTAGAAGCATAACCTAAATTAAGTTTGTTTGGCGATTCGTAAGTTAAATTATTACCATTTGGAGTAAAATATTTATTTGAACCTGTGGGTAAACTTAAACTTAAATAATCAGAACTTTTTTTCTCTGGTTGAAATAAATCATTAGGTGGCTGATGAAGGATATCTAACATACTTAATTGTCTAGATTTTTCCAAATAATCGTCATCATTTTTCTGTCCCAGATATTTACTAGGATCAGCCTGGACACTAGCAATATATTTCATTACTGAGTCCCATTCATGTTTTGCTACGCCGTCTAATTCTACCATTTTTAGGTTAATTATTTGATTGTGACATATTTATCACTATTTTCTCTAAGAAGGCAAATCAGAATATAAATATTTCCAAGGAAAGTGCGACAAAAAAGTCAATTAAGTTCTTTTTCTAATATTAAATCACTATAAGAACAAGAAACAAGATCTTCATCATTAATGCCTAAAAGTTGCATATAATCTTGACATTGTTCTAAAAGTTTTTCTCTACTTAAGTTTCCAGTAGAATCAATTGCTTCAATTTCACAATACGTTCCTAAATTATTAACATCATCTAAATGAAATTTAACATTATCAATAAAATATATTTCGCGCTTTTTATCAACAACTACTAAAATCCCACAAGCCGCTTGCAAAGCAGCTTTAAGTCCCGGTTTTGGTTGATTTGTGTAAAGGATTACATTAGAATCTTTTGGTCCGGCTTGATTACTACGTTGATAAAAAATTAAAGCATGTTCAATATTACCTTCCCTTAATTTTAACCTTCCATGAGGGACTTTAAAATAAGTATCAATCTGATGGTCTAAACCTTTATAATCAGCATTTTTAGATTTAAGAATCGTTCTAACATGCTCCAAATTAGAACATTTAGCTTTAATTTCAATGTTAAGATGCATATCAGAAAAATGTTATATTGATCATATTTATACTTTACTGTTCACGATAATTTAGTTTCTATCCCATAAGAATTTAAATATCATTATCTTACAACTTAACCAATAATGAACATAGCAAAAAAAGTAATATCAACTCTGAAAGAAGTACACAGTTCAGGGGTTAGTAGTATTGAACAAGTTGCAGCAGAATTAAGAGCAGAAATTGAAACTAATCCCCAGATGTTAGGGATTTACTGTTATACTGGAACACCAATACCAATTGCTTATTGTAAAGGTATTATTGACCATTTCTATAAAAAAGATTAAAAAAGAGTAGCGGAGGGAAGATTTGAACTTCCGACCTCCGGGTTATGAGCCCGGCGGGCACTCCTAGCTGCCCCACCCCGCTATAATTAGAGTAAAACTAGGCTCATTTAAAAACGTTTCTCTCTAGTTAATCAATAATTATCATTCTTTAACATTTAATATTATTAAACTAAATTCTATAATTCCACAATACTTAAAAACGAATCATTTTGTAAACAAGACGATGAACAAAAAAGGAAGTGCCGCTTTAGCAATCATAGCTGTAATTTTAGCATTATTAGTACTTACAGTTTACTTAGTAAACATTGCGCAAAGAGATTGTGAAAGTAACCGTGATTGCCCAGATAACGCTTATTGTGGAACAGATTACGAATGTCACCAGTTTCCAGATCAAATTATTGTTAAAGAATCTAATTATGTTCCTGCAGCTTTAATTTTTGGAATATTCTTAGTAGTAGCAGCTTACATATTCCGTGGTGGAAAAATTCCCTTCCTCAAAAATGAAATAGAAGAAGAAGAAAAAAACGAATAAATATTTAAATGACTACTTTCTTAGTCAATTATTGAAAAATGAAACAAAACCCACCATACAAACATCTTGTCCAAAAAATTCATTTTTGTGGACCAACCTGTATCCAGATGATCCTATTCAGAAAAGGACACTGGGTTGAACAAGAATGGTTAGCAATGAAAATGGGTACAAGAGTAAGAAATGAAACTGCACATATTTTTAATGCTAATTTTGAAACTAACGAAGAAGGAGATGCAGGTATTAGAATTGAAGAATTTAGTAAAATTAAAGAATTTTTAGCAGAATACAAATTAGAATTAGAAATCATTACTGCTGATAAAATCAGTGATTTAAGAAAACTTATCATTGATAATCTTAAACAAAGTAATGACATTATTATCAACTTTAACAGAATTGTTTACAACCCGCAAAAAAACTGGGGCCATTATTCATTAATTAACGCAATTGATGAAGAAAATGATGTGGTAGAATTGTGTGACCCTTCCGGCGATGATAAATATTATTGGAATACTTCTGTAGAAAAATTGAACGAAGCTATCTCACCAAAATGGGACGGCAAAGATAGAGGAATTGTTATCGTTAAAGAAATTGAAAAAAAAGAAGATAAAAATTAATCATCAACTTCAATTTCTAATTCCCCTTCATAATTATTTAATTCAACTTCTAAGTAATCATCGTTGTCATATTCTTTTAGTTCATAGATCATATCCTGATAATCTACTTCTGCCCTTATATTTATTTCACCTTTGTCAAATTCACAACTTTCAATCTGCAAGAAATCTACTTCTCTAAAATCTTCAATGAAGTAATTTTCGCCAGGTTGAAGAATTGGAACTAAATATGTTACAACTTCTTCGGTTTCAAAATCAAGGTCTTGTCCATCAAAACAATCATAATCAAAGTCACTATCTACTCTCAATTCTAAATCTACTGGAAAACCAGTTTTCCAATAGCCATTATTACTAATTTTAATCTTATAATCAATTTTTATGGATTCATCAAGAACTGTAATATCTTCATCATCTACAGAAAGATAATTTAAAACATAATTTGGAAGCAGAATACTTTTACTTAAAGCATCTAAACAATCATTATTATCTATGTCCTTACAAACAGAATTATCTTCTTCCTCAATCTCTAACACTTTATTATAACTATCAACTTGAGCGGTGAACTCAACAAAATTGGTAACGTCCGCTTCTACAACAAATTCTAAAGTTTTAAATTCGTCCACATCAAAACTTAAATCATCTACAGTTTCATTATTATTAAAATAACTAATTTTTAAGTTCGTGCTTTCAACAGGTAAATACCCATTATTACCAACTGTAACATTAAGTTTAGCTTTAATCTTTTCTTGATCAATTAAGTATTCAACATCACTGACCTCAATTGCTGAGAGTACCAAATTTGGCTTCTGAAAATATTTTTCCCAAGCACTATGTTCTTCAACAACTTCCGGAGACACTTCTTCAACTAAGTCTTCATTAACATAATTGTCTTCCTCTTTAACATCTTCATTAACAGTCAATTCAAGATCTTCTTCATTAATCTGACAATTCAAATCTGCTTCTTCACACTGACAGTTTAAATCAGAATAAAGATATTGATTAGTAACTTTATCTCCACAGCTAAAAAGAAAACTTGCTGCTGTACCTAAAACTAATAACTTATTTACTAATTTTGATAACATTTTTTACCCCCAAACGTCTTCACCAGAATTTTTTAATAATTAATAACTTGTTAAATCTAATATTTTATAAAACTTACCCAACAAATTTATTTAAACAAACCATATCCCGGCAAGAACGCTGAATAAAGTTCATTACTTGCTAAATCTTCCAGATCATTAATTTCTTGGCCTGAACAAGAACTTTTCGTACAATTAACAAATTCTTTAATGTTTTTTTCTTTATCTAAACATTCAGTTCTCAATTCTTGACAAAACTGATAATTATCTTGATGTTGTTGATAATTTTTATAATGGACCATGAAATTAACAAAATAACCTAGCGCTAATACTGCAGAACCAATGACAAGCATATTCTTTATATTCTCTTTCATTAATAGCCATTTTTCACTGAATGGTTTTTAAACACTTCTATACTCTAGAATTCAGTTAACAGGTAATAAAGAAAAAGAATTTAAAAAAGTAAATTAAATAACTTTTTCATTACAGAAATACTTATAAATTAATTTCTTACTGATAATGATATGGCAGAAAAAGAACTTAGTTTAGAACAATGTTTATCTTTAATACCTAAAGTTGACGAATGGCGTATTAGCAGAGGTAAAGGAGAATATTCGCATTTAAATTATATTGGACGTTTAGGTCAAATTGAAATTAATATTGAAAGAACAATGCTGGGAGATGAATTTCAGGATTATCATTTAAAAGTTTCTTATCAAACAGATATTGGTACTTTGCAAATAGAAGTTAATGATGGTGTTTTAAATTTAGATTCAAATTTAACAAGATCTTCTGTTAGACATGATACAAAACTAGCAAATTTTCATTGTGGAGAGATGAGTCCTTTAGGTTCAGCATTTGAATCTCTAGAAAAAGAAAGAAAGAAAAGAGATATTCGTGGTGGGAATGAAATTATGAAACTATATGAAGAATCAGAATCAAATTCTCTTGAAGAAGAAGGAACACGTATTGCTTTAAGGTATCTTAAATAAATCAAGTAAACTCGTTCAACTTCATTTATTGATTTTTTTCTTTCAACAAATAATCTTTACAAAGATTATCATGCAAAGAAGTGCGGGATGCGCTTTGCTTACCCTCACAATCAAGTAAATTCATTCAACTTTCTTTGTTGATTTTTTTCTTTCAACAATTTACTTTCTTTTAACAACAAACTAAGATCAAAACTAAACTTTCTTTTAATTAATTCTGTTGCATATTTAAACATTAATTCTTGAGTTGCAAAACTTATCGGTTTTTCAGCAAGACTTTTCCTGGTGGCTTCACGGCAAACCCAAACCCCTAAAGGAACATCATATTCAGAGGAAATAAAACGTAAAACTAAAGCTGATTGTTGTCGCTTGTTAGATTTCATTTTCTCAAGTACAGGTAACCGGGCTGCATAATAACCACCAGCACATTCTTCTGCATAATTTTTTCTTCCTTTATAATTTTCATAATCTGTACTGTAAAAGTTCTGTTCTTTACTCCAAGGATTAATTTTGTGGTGCAGG
>CAZXEM010000003.1:0-44413 GCA_964639875.1 uncultured Methanosarcinales archaeon
TTGCTTTATACTTCTTTATCAAAAACCATAAAAGAGATTGGCGAAAAATATTTAAGATATTATCTTCCCATCATTAAGGTATAAATGTGCACTACTAAATCTATTAAGTCTCCCGGAATAAGTAACCATTTGTCCTTTGTTTAACTTCAACAGATTATTTTTTTGGCTATCGTCCATGTATACAGTAACATCTTCATCTATAAAGCTAAACTGCTTCTCTTTTTGTTTAACAGCAAGAGTCAAAGCCCAAAACGTGGTGTCTATTTCAACAACTTCCCCTTTCCATTTAACATATTGACCCTTGTAATCTTTGTCAAACAAACTTTCTTTTTGAAGATCTGTATATTTAGAGCCAGAACCAAAAATCAATTCCAAATCATCATAACTTTTTGATAAGTAAGTAATTTGTTTTGCAGTTTCTGGTACCATCTCGCCATCGGGAGTAGCGGTCTCAGAACTAGCACCATTAGCTAGACTATCATTATCGACACTAGCTCCAATGAAAAAAACAATAAGAATAACTATTACAATAAGCCATCTTACGCCGGTTGAAAATTCAAAGTTGAGTTTGTCTGAGATTAACTTTTCAAAATAAGGTATTAACAACAGAGAACCAATTATAACAATAATTCCAGAAAAATATGCACTTTGAACTAAAAGCCCTAAACCTATTAAAAAAAACAATATTCCAAAAATCCAACAAAAAATTAGCCCAACTGTTATTTTTCTTTTCTCTTTTAAATGTCCTTTTTTCATAGTTATTAACCCAAATTAAATATATACTAAAAGTAGTACTTAAACATTAATAAAGCTTTTGTTTAATTTTCTTCGTTATTTTTAGATTAAATAATATGTTAACAGACATTATTGATTATTTGGCATTTGCAATTCGAACAAGAATAGGATTAGAGAATAATAAAAGGTAAACTGATATTTTGAAATTAAAAAATAAAAATAACAACATTTTTATAATCAATTATTATGTTACAGATAAAGTAATTGGAGGCAATTCAAAATGGGTAAACATACTGGCGAGTTAGTATTAGGAATTATAGGAGGAGTTCTCGGTTTAATTATGGGGACAATCGCATTATTTGTAGGAGGTATTAATAGTGCTTTTGGTGGAGGAGAAACAGTTGTAGGCTTAGGATTTGCAGCATTGTTGTTATCTGTATTGGGCATTGTGGGAGCAGCTTTTGTAAATAGTAAAACAAAAATGGCAGGTTGGTTTATGCTAATTGCAGGAATTGGTGGATTTATTAGTATCAGTCTTTTCTATTTAGTTCCAGGAATAATGTTTATAATTGGTGGATTAATGGCTTTGTTAAGGAAAGATAAAAAGAAAGATAAAAAGAAAAAATAATTGCCAAGAAAATTAATATTTAAATTTTATTTTTTTTATCTTTCTTAGAGTATATGTCCTATTTACTTCTTATTTGGTACAACAATTAGTGAAAAAATATTAGATTTGATAAATAAACATTAGCTAAATTATCGAAACATTTATAGATAATTATATCTTTAATTCTTAAATATCTAAAATGAATGAAAAATTAAAACGCTATTGGCTTAATGGACTTAAAATCAATATTATATCTATACTTCTTTTAATAGTCTCAGTTCCTTTCATTTATTTATTTGTTTCTTTAAGTGCTCTTATAGAATTAATTCCAGGTTTATCTTTTATCATACTGGTAGTAGGAATTATTACTTTGTTTATATTATCTTTCCCAATAACCGCATTTTTATTTAATAAATGGACATTAATTAATCAAAAAATGAATACTTTCTCTGAACATTGGCGGTTTGGTTGGGAATGTAATTTTGTTCTTAATATAATGGGATTATTTGCATTTCCAATAATAGCATTTAGTGGTTTAATATATTTTTATGTTAGTTTTTTGTTTCCAGAGGTTATATCTTTACTTATTTTTCTCATATCCTTGTTAATATTAATCCCCTTAATTCAAGGATACTACTTTAACAAATGGATGATTATCGAGAAAATGCATCAAGGAAGTACTAAAAACCGAGGATTTTTTGAAACTTACGGAAAAGCAATGTTATTATTTGTGGGTGTTTACTTCTTTTTATCAATTTATGAAATAACTAAAGAACAAACAAAAATAAGCACTCCTTATTTTTTAGGAATACTTTTAGGTTTATTTATTCTTTCTTTAATGGGTTTTTTCATCTACGATTTAATTGAAAAAAGAATCAATAAACAAAGAAAGATTTATTCTAAAAATAAAAACTCAAAAAACTCTGGGATTAAAATAAAGATTGCCATTGTGATGATATTAATCACTTTGGCCATACTACTTTTTAGTATTTTAATTTCTTCTTCAGAAGAGTTAAAAGATATTCCAAAAGAAATGGAATCAAAATGTATGAACGAATGTGATAAAGTTGATGGAGCAACAGAATATCTTATCGAACCCGAATCTTCCGATGAGGAATTATATAATTGTTTTTGTCTGGATGGGGAATCAAATACACTTTTAGAAAAAAAATATCGCGTTTATACTAAAGAGTAAAAGAGGAAATAAGGATGAAATAACATATTATTTAAAACTAATAATTTAATTTTTTTTTATTTTTTCTTTACATTAAGAGAAAGTTTTAAATAATTAGAGTACCAATAACTTCCAGGGGGTAATAAACATGAAAAAAGTTTTAATGTTAATAATTTTATTGATTACAGTTTTATTAGTATTTTCTTGTACTAACAAAGTTCAAGAAGTAACAGATTCAACAGTTACAGAAGAAGTTGAAAATTCTGAAACAATAACAACAACCGGAGTTACTGGTGACAAAGTTGTTATTGAAAATGATAAGTTCATGCCTACAGATTTATTAGTAGAATCTGGAACAACCGTTGAATGGGTAAACAAGGATTCTGTTGACCATACCGTAACTTTTGAAAATGGCGACTTGGATGAAAAAATGGTCGTGGGCGCAACTACAACTTATACATTTACAGAAGCGGGGACGTTTGGATATTTCTGTCAACTTCATCCCGGAATGCAGGGTAGTGTAATTGTTAGTTAAAAATCGTTTATTTTTTATTTATTGTTTTATTTCATTTTCTTTCATTTTGTGTCAAAACTAAAGATAAATCAGGATTTTGGTCATAAAGTTTTAATAGAAGATAATTAATCATTAATAATAGAAGTAACGGGGTTCTAATAGTTTGAGTAGTTGAAAATGAAAAAGAAAGATGACCAACATAAATTAGAATGGTTAGTTGTTGAAAATAGAGGTAACGCTCAAGAACATAGTAAAGTTGCTCCTGTTACCAGTATTACTGGTAAAAAAGTTACTGAAGATGAACAGCAAAACATTCTCTTTAAAGAAGGTTATAATGCTATAATTGACCGCCACCAAAACAGTCAACAAGCACCTCGACCAATGACAATTAATGATTTATGGGATCCACCAGAAGCTTCTGACACTCGTTATTTAGCAAATTTAGAGTATATTATTCTTCGAAAAAGATTTATTTTACCTGACAAAAAGGAAAAAGGAACTACAGTTATCAGTGCTTCAAGCATAAAAGAAATTGCTAAATTCAGAAAAGATAATCGCTTATTAGATTTTAACATATTTAACCATAAAAATTATGGGATGTTATGTGCAATGATTAAGTTAAGTTATGACCATTTGGATGAAAATTATAATAATGTTGAGGAAGGAACACAATTACTAAAAAACATTTATTTTTCATTATACGCAATAAAAGAAGCAGTACCACAATTACAAAAAGGTATTGGGGTTAATTATTTCTGTAAATTTTTAGGTATTGTTAACAGTAAATTTCGTGACCCTAATAGAAATGCCACTTTTGAAGATAATAACGCTTACAAAATTTTAGCGAACCATTTACGTAAAGAATACAAGATGGGTGATGAAATGATTAGTAAAGCTAGTAGGTTAGCACGGCAAAGAAGATTAAAACAAGAAAAAAGTGTTGAGCAAAGATTAGAAGAAATGCAAAAAAAAGTAAAACCTGAAGATACTAGCAAAAAAGTTAAATATCCAGAAGTGTGATTTAATTATAATACAACTTGCCTTCTGCTCTTTGTTCACGATCTTTCACCGAACCAACTTTATTGATCCGAGGCCGATGACTACTAGGATCTCTTCTTAAAGAAATGCCTAACTCTTCCAAAAATAAGTTCATTCCTTCAACCATATCAAAAGGTCCTTGCAACAAACCGTTCTTTGCAGGCTCACCAGTAAAAACAATTAACCTATCAGAAAGGTAATCCAAAAACATTAAATCATGATCAACAACAAGAACTGCAACTTCTCTCTCTGCAGTTAAGTTCTTAATAACTTTAGAAATTAATAACCTTTGTTCAACATCAAGATAAGCAGAAGGTTCATCTAAAAGGAACAATTCGGCTTCTTGACTTAAACAATGAACAATAGAAACTTTTTGCAATTCTCCACCAGACAATTCAGACATTTTCTTCATTAACAATTTATCAATTTCTAAAGGAACAATTAGTTGATTTTGATAATTTTTTATCGCTTCATCCAAGAATTCCATTACTAGTTGGTCAGATGCAGTTTCTAAGTACTGAGGCTTATAAGCAACTTTTACTTCTTCTTGAAGTGTTCCGGAATCAGGTTTGATTAATCCGGCCAACAGTTTAGTAAAAGAAGTTTTACCAATACCATTCTCACCAAGAACACCAACAATTTCATTTTTATGCAAAACCCCTTCACCAGTTTCAAAATTAAATTTTCCTAACTTTTTCTTAAGATTCTTCCAAGAAATTAATTCTTCAGGTTTACCAACTTGTCTTTGTTGAACTTTTTCAAATTTAATAGGATGACTTCTGAACCGAACATTTTCTTCTTTCAAATACCCTTCTAAAAAAGAGTTTATTCCTTCCCGAGAACTTTTCAATCCGGAAACTATCCCGTAAGCCGCTTCCTGACCATACATTAAATTTAATAAATCAGTCATGTAATCCAAAATAATTAAATCGTGTTCAATTACTACTACTGCAGTTTCTTTATTTACTAAAGAACGAATAAATTTAGAAGCGTTAACTCTCTGTTTAATATCTAGATAAGAGCTAGGCTCATCAAAGAGATAAATATTAGCTTTCTTTAAAACAGCAGCAGCAATTGCTACTCTTTGTAATTCACCACCAGAAATTTTACTAATTTCTGTATCTAAAAAATTTGTTAATTGTAAAGATTTAGCAACTTCGTCCAATTTACCCAGTTCATCAATTTTAGTTAACAACTTTTTTACTGTCCCTTTAAACTGTTTAGGGATCAAATCTACCTGTTGTGGTTTGTAAGATAAAGTAATTTCTTTCTTTTCCAATTTTTCTAAGAAATTTTGCATCTCTGTGCCTTTAAAGTATTTGATAATCTCTTTAAATTCTGGCTTTTTATTCCACTCACCCAAATTTGGTTCAAGAATGCCAGCAATAATTTTCAAAGCAGTAGATTTACCAATTCCATTTTTTCCCAAAATTCCTGTAACTTGATTAAATAATGGTGTTGGTAAAGAAAATAATTCAAAAGAATTTTCACCATAACGATGAACAGGGTCTTTGTTTAAAGCTTCAGGAAGATTAATTATTTGAATAGCTTCAAACGGGCAACGATGAGAACAAATCCCACAACCGGTGCAAAGCAGTTCATCTATCTTAGCCTTTTTATGCACCTCGTGCGGTAAAATACAATCTTTCCCTGTCCGGTTAACTGGACACAGTTTTTGACATAAATATTCTCCACATTCTCGATGATGACATTTTTCCTTTTCAATGATAGCGATCCGTTTCTTCATAAATAGGTTAATTTCATAACTGTTTTATATTCTTTTTGGAAAAATTAAGCTAAGAAATTACTAAAAACTTATAAAAGCAAAAGTATTCTGAACTAACTATGACTACAAAAGTTAATCCCTACGAAGTTGAAGGTAAAATGAATTATGATAAACTTATTACAAAATTTGGAATAAAGAAATTAACCTCAACTGATTTGAAAAGGATTAAAAAAAATACGGGAGAAATTCACCCCTATCTAAAAAGAGAAATATTTTTTGCTAATCGGGATCTTAACTGGTGCTTAGATGAATACGAGAAAGGTAACAAATTCTTCTTATATACTGGTTGTGGCCCTTCTGGACCATTACATTTAGGTCATTTAACAACCTGGATGTTTACTAAATGGTTACAAGAAAAATTTGATGTTGACTTATGGTTTCAATTTACTGATGATGAAAAATTCCTCTTTAAAAATAAATCCTACGAGGAAATTCAAGAATGGACTCATGACAATATGTTAGATGTTATTGCCTTAGGATTTGACCCTAAAAAAACGCATTTCCTGATTGACACTAAACATGCAGGGATTATGTATCCTGAAGCAATTAAAGTTGCTAAGAAAATAACATTTTCAACCATTAAAGCAGCTTTTGGATTTAATGATTCTAATAATATTGGTAGTATTTTTTATACTTCAATGCAAACAGTACCTGCATTTTTACCAAACGTTTTAAGAAATGAAAAACGACCTTGTTTAATTCCGTTAGGTATTGATCAAGATCCTCATTTCCGTGTTAGCAGAGATGTAATTCAAAAATTAGGGCACCACAAGCCAGCAATATTGCATGCTAAATTTATGCCACCAATGACTGGTCCTGAAGGAAAAATGAGTAGTTCTAGTCCAGAAACAGCGATCTTAACTACAGATGGTCCAAAAATAGTTAAAAATAAAATTAATAAGCACGCATTTTCTGGTGGACAACCAACAATTGAAGAACATCGTAAAAAAGGTGGTAATCCGGACATTGATATATCTTTTCAATGGTTAAGATATTTTGAAGAAGATGATGATAAACTTGCACAAATTCATAAAGATTATAAATCAGGTGAATTATTATCTGGCGAGTTAAAAAAAATTTTAATCGATAAGGTTAATTCATTCTTATCAGAACATCAAGAACGTAGGAAAAATGCTCACAAATTAATTGATAAGTATATTTACAAAATTTAATGAGGTTATAATAATGGAAATTAAAATTTATACAATCCCCACATGCCGATGGTGTGCAAAATTAAAAGAATGGCTGAAAAAAAATAAGTACAGTTATCAAGAGCATGATTTAACTGAAAGTAGTTCTGCTAGAGATGAAATAATTCAAAAATCTCACCAAATGGCTACCCCTGTAACAATCGTCAGTAGAGATAAAACAGAAGAAGAAATAGAAAAAATAAAGAATGAAGAAGAAGTAAATATTCCTGAAACTGTTGTTGTCGGCTTTGATGAAAAGAAGTTAAAAGAAGCTTTGAAAGAATATGAATAACTAAATCCCTTTCAGCACTTCTTTCGGATCTTTTCCATCAAACAAGATTTCATGTAATCCGGTTATCAAAGGCAGCTTTAATCCTGTTTTTTCTTTCAGACCCATCGCTTCTTTTAATGTTGTAACACCTTCAGCAACCATTGCCATTTCATCAATAACTTCTTTAAGTGGACGGCCTTTACCAACTTCTACACCAACAGAACGGTTTCTTGAATGAGGACTAGTAGAAGTTACAATCATATCACCAATTCCAGCTAAACCATAGAAAGTTTCTTCTTTTCCACCTAAAGCCACGCCAACATTTTTAATCTCTTCCAGACCACGCGTCATGATATAGGCTTTAGCGTTATCTCCTAAGCCCATCCCATCTAAGACACCAACAAACACAGCAAGAATATTTTTCAAAGCAGCAGCAACTTGCACGCCAATAAGGTCATCAGTTAAATCAATTTTAAGATTATCAGAAACAAACACTTTCTTAAGATCTTCTCTTCCTGTACCACCGGCAAGAACAATCCCTGAATACATTTCTTTACAAACTTCTTCTGCATGTGTTGGCCCATATAAACAATAAACTTCTCCAGAAACTTTTTCTTTAACCAGATCTGTTAAAAACTTTAAATCTGGACCGAACCCTTTTGAACAAATTACAATTGCTTGATCCTCAACAAACTCCTTAGCTTGTCCAATAGTCTTCTCAACATGATTAGATGGAACCACTAACAAAACCAATTCAAAATCAACTAAAACATCTTCTATTTTATGAGAAACAAAAATATTTTCTGGCAATTTTGCTTCAGGAAGTAATTTACAAATTCTTTGTTCCTGCATTTCTTTTGCTTGTTCTTCAAAGAATTCCCAAACTTTTACAGAATGACCATTATTGTTTAAATGTACAGCTAACGCTGTACCCCAACTTCCTCCACCTAAAATTGCGATTTTCATAAATTAATAGAAATATCTAATAGTTTAAAATAGTTATGGATTTACAACAATTTTTCCCACTCTACCAATAACCACTGAATCAACATAAGTGTATTCGCCAGCTTCAGTAAATTTCCAAGAAAAACTGTCTCCGAATTGAAGATGACCACTTTTCATTGCAGAAATTTCTCGCACTCCGTTAATTAATGCAGGTAATCGTTTTTGTCCATTCTTCCAAATAACTTTTTGACCAACGTTTATGATAACAGTTTCAAATCTAAAAACATTTTCACTAATTATAATCTCTTTAACACTAAGTTCTATCAAATCAAGTTTAATTAAATCTGGTTTAATGGGTTTATCATCAACTTTTTCTAACTTTTCTTTAATCAAAACTAATTCTTTTACAACCACTGGTTGTTTTAATTCTAAAAAAGGAGAAGAAAAAAATAGTTTAGGTAAAGATAATTCTTGAAGAACAAATTTATCTTGGTAAACCATTTCTGGAGAAAAGAAAACATTATTAGCACTAACAAAACTAATACTAACTAAAAGTACTATAAATATCACCCCTATTTTCATCATTTCCCCCTCAGGAATTATTTAATTATTTTTAACTTTTCTTTTTTTTCTAACTCATACTGATAAGTAAAATCAAGTAATAAGGTAGTAGTATAAGAAACTTTTTCTTTTAATGTTTTACTGCAAATTAAAATTGCTTCCTGTTTCTCTTTTTTAAGTTCAATAGTTAAATCAGTATTGGAATTTTGGAATTTACAATTTAACGATTCACTACCAAGTTTAGCAGAATCAAAATCAATCAGTTTAATTTTACCTTTACCTTTATTTTTTAAACGGATTCTAAACTCTATCTCCGGACTATCGCCAGGCAAAATTATTTCTTCTATTTCATCAACAGCTAACGGCGCACCCTGCCCAGAATAACTTTTCAAATCATCAAATTTACAACCAGAATCATAAATTTCGTAAATGTTAGGGTTAATACAAACAGTATCAGTAAATTCTATTTTGGAAAAGTAAGATAAAGTTAAAAAGTAGTTTGCAAGATATTCTTCTGCGTTTTGAAAAAGATCTCCAGAATTACCAGAAAAATCAAAATATTTTTTATCCCCATCAGGGGCAGTAATACTTCTACCTTTCAAAAGATCAAGTGATTGTTGAGGATTCCCTTTATCTGGTGGAGAAACATCAAAATATTTTCTGTTCAAACCGACAAAGTTAACTTCTATAGTAGTTGCATCATAACCCATCTGGTTATCAAGCTGAACAACCATTTTAAAATCTGAGTTAGGATAAATTTCTTCAGGAGGTGCCCGATCAATAAAATCTATTCGCATTTCTGCTACCCCTTGTTTAAAATTGTACTGACTTAATTTTTCTGGAGTTTTACTACACCCTACAAGAAGAACAAAAATAATGATTAAAAAAAGCAGGTTTAAACGTTTCATCCTTCAACCACCACAATTTCCATATTAACTTTTTTATTAATTTGATAATCATAGGTTATTTCTGCTTCATACTCTTTAAAAATATAATTAGGAGGATTTTTTAAATTATCAGGTACTGTTTTAATAACACAAGTTGGTAAATAAATTATTTTATTATATTTTGAACTTCCTTTTACAGGAGTAGTACTCCCAACACATTCTGGTTTTACACCTAATAAATCTGCAGGTTCGTCTCCGCTTAAATCAATATTATATTTACTAACTTCTAAAATGGTTCCAGAACCAACATTTTCAATATTGGAAGATAATAACATCCCCGTTGAACCTTCAATAATTGGTTTTTCAATCGGGTTACCAAACGCAAAGTTCATTCTTGCAAAATCTGCAGGGGCTTGAGATTTAGCATTTGATCCTGAAAAATGTGCTTTCATAATTTTTGGGATCCATTCTTTTTTCCAAACCTCATCTTTCTCATCACCAATAAATGCCCGTTGTAACCTTGATTTTGTAACTAAATTAATAAAAGTAGCATTATAATTAATTTCATAGCTTCCATTAAGGTATTCGTCATTTGGCAATTCAGGTTCACAAATAAAAGATCTACTAATTTCTAGTTCTCCATTAATTGAAAGAACAGCAGGATCATCAGAATTACCCCCACTAACTTTTCCAAGATAGTTACCGTCTCGTATCCTATTATTAACAAAATTACATGTAATAATAACTTCTATACCCTCTTGTTTACGTGGATTTTTTATTTCCAATTCAATCGGAAATTTAGCAGTTGTTTTTCCCCCTACTTGAAATGTTTTTTTCGGAAAATAATCACTAACAACCAGTTTAGCTGTTGTTGGCATTTTTATTGTTGGATCAATACTACCAGAAATTTGTGTAATTCCTTTATTTCTTTCTTCTTGTTGTTTAACCACACATTTCTTGTAAGAAGTAGTTCCTGGCTTGTACCTTTCTTCATGTTCACAGATGTATTCTATCTCTGCAATTTCTTTCTTTTCCTCAACACATTGAGGTAAGTCAGTATATCTTCCTTCAATAAAACATTTCCAATTTAATACTGCAGGATTAGCACTATTTTTTCCTAACTCAGCTCTAGCATCTGCTTGTGTTTTTTCAAATTCAGTCATTGTTGGAAGAACTCCATCTTGAGCATAAGCAACGCTAGGCATTGAAGGAATAAGAATTGTAAAAATAATGTATAAAATCCCCACAATTTTAGCAGTGTTGATTAAAAAAGCACCAGGGCCTTCCTTTTTTGTTGGTAAGGTCATTAAACCAAAGAAAGCCCACCAAGGCATGAAAAGGACTAAATTTTTTAGAACCGGAGTGCTAGTTAATCCAAACTCTTTTGCTATAAAAGAAACTAGGCCTACGTCCATAAATAAAAAAAATACAGGTAAAAGTCCGTAAAGTTCAGGTTTAATCGCTTGACCTTTAGTAAAGATTAAAGGAACAATGTAAAACAAAGCACTAAAAGTTCCATAATACATTAAAAATGTAGATTCTCCACTTGAACCAAAAACATACCACCAAACAAAAAAAATAATCATTGGAATAAAAACTGCCCAACGATCAGTATCTAACTTGCTTGATAATGCATAACCTGCTAAAATGAATAAAAGTAAAGAAAGAATAGTAGTTACTCCAGAAATGCCCATTACTCTTAAAGTATAATGGATAACTCCCAAAATAATCATTAAAAAACTTACCGTCCTTAAAGCACCAGTAGTTTCTTTTATAGCTGTAGCACCAGCAGCAAAACCAGCTCCACTTATTGCTGAACCGCCCGCACTAACTGCAGAACCAACACCACCAGCAGCTTTTCCTAAAGCTCCACCCGCAACACTACCAATACCTTTTGCAGCACCACTACCTTTTAAAGCGCCCATTAGTCCTGAAAGTTTACCCATCTTCACCTCTTTTTTAAAAAAATTAAATAACAATAATAATTTTTACAATTTATTTTACTAAATCAACTTTAATTTCTCTTACTTCCAAAGTTTTCTTTGGTTTAACTTTTAAAGCGTTATTTCCCTGAAGTATATCATCACTCAAATCTAAAATGTAGGAAAGTTCTTTAGTATCAAAATGTCGCACATGGCCATTAAAAACAATGTTACCATATTTACTAGTTACCACATCAACAAAATCCATCTTTAACCGAACTCTGAAATCTTCATTAGCAATTTCCTGATACTGTTCATAAGACAATTCAAAATAGTATGTTGGAAATTCAATATCTTTAAGTTTTGATTCAATCATAATGTGCGAAAGTAAGTATGTGCCTCGTCCTGTACTGAAAACAATTTGGTTTTCTCCCTGAAATAATAATTCTGGAGAAAATTCGATCGGAACAAAAACTAAATCACAGTCCGGTACGGAAGAATAAATTTCCTGGCCATTAACAGCAATAGCTAACTTTCCAACATCATTATATTTACAAGTTGGTTGAAATTTAAGAACAACCTTTTCAAGATTACTTTTCTCTGTTTCAGAAACTAAAAACATATTTTTAGAAGATTGAGATTCAACACTAGTAACTTCAGCTACAACCCTTACATTTTCTAAAGAAACTTCATTAGTTTTCCAAAATGCTATTCCCGGAGAAGATACACTGAAAGTAAGTTCATTATCATTTTGTAACTGACTTTTGGGTAAATTGATTGGCGTAACTTGACCAGTAATTTCAGAATCAAATATGGTTTCACTGTTCAAAGTAATTACTAACCTTCCTTTAGCTTCTTTAACTTTAAAACTTAAAATTAAACCGTTAGTGTTTGCTAAATCAGAAATTGGAAATTGGAAACTTGTTGGTTTATCTGTAAACACTGCTCGCTTAGTATAAACAATATTTTTTTCTGCAATAATTTGACTTTCTGTTTTTGTAAAAATATTTACCACAGGTAATGAATGTTCAATCTCTCTCTGAGAAAGATAATCAATTCTACCAGGAGAAACAGTTAACAAATTTTCTTCTAATTCTGCTTCTTCAAATTCGTCACCAGAATCAGTTTCAACAGTCTCTAACTCTTCACCCAACAATTCGGCCCTTTCAGCTGGAGCAATAAGAACAACAAACATCACTAATAAGCCGGCAATGATTGCCAGTAATACAGCCGTCCCTGCGGCTGCCTGTCCTCTTTTTATTTTCGCTTTCATAAAACCTAGATTTTTTTTGTTATATATAAAATATTCTATTTTTAAGAGTATTTAGAATAAAATTATTGAACCTATAAAATAGGAGAAGCTTTTTAAAAAAAGCAATAAAATGAGGTAATGATGAAAAGTAAACAAATATTTGTAAAAAAGAAAGAAGTTGGAATGTACGGTAAACCTGCTCAAGAAAAAACTACAGAAGAACTATTAAAGTACGGAATAGTAAACATTGATAAGCCTAAAGGCCCAACTTCACACCAAACTTCTGATCATGTTAAAAAAATATTAAAAATTGGTAAAGCTGGCCATTCTGGAACACTTGACCCCCAAGTTACGGGAGTGCAACCAATAGCTTTTGGAAAAGCTACGAGAATAACTCAATTTTTTCTTACTGCACCAAAAGAATATGTTTGTATTATGCATTTACATAAAGATATTGACGAAAAAGTTCTTAAAGAAGGAATCAGCAAATTTATTGGTAAAATCAGACAATTACCTCCAATAAAAAGTGCAATTAAAAGACAACTTCGAACCAGAGAAATTTATGGATTGGAAATAATTGAAATTGATGAACGAGATGTCTTGTTTAAAGTAAAATGTCAAGCAGGAACTTATATTAGAAAACTTTGCCATGATATTGGCCAAGAATTAGGCACTGGTGCCCATATGGCAGAATTAAGAAGAACTAAAGCTGGTCCATTTGGCGAGGAAGATAGTCTAGTAACTTTAAATGATTTAGCTGACGCTTACCATTTCTATAAAGAAGAAAAAGATGATAAATTTTTACGTTACTGTATCCAACCAATAGAAAATACGTTAAAACATCTTTCTAAATGTTGGATATTCGATACAACAATTAAAAGTTTAACTCATGGAAGAGACTTAGCAATCCCAGGAATTAGTAAGTTGGAAAGTTTTAGAAAAGGTGAAACAATTGCTATTTTAACATTAAAAGGGGAGTTGGTAGCTATTGGAGAATCTTTAATGTCAGCAGTAGAAATTAATACTAACAATAAAGGGTTAGCAGTAGATATCCAGAAAGTTTTCATGGACGCTCTTTAATTAATCAGCGTAGGAATCGTCATCTTTTCCTTTTTTTGCATTTATTTCTTCTTTAATTAATAATGCTTTGTATTCTTTATTTAATGTTTCTTTTTCTTTAATTAATGAATAAATTTTCTTATAAATTTCTTCTGACTCAGTCCAAGTTTTGGTTACCTCTTTACTTGAATTAGATACCGTTTCATCAATTTTAATCTCTTTCTCAAAAAAATCTAGTAATTCTTCTAAGTGTTTCTTAAAATCTTTCCAACTTTTTTTGTGTTCATGAAGACTCTTTTCTAAATCTTCAGATTCTTTAAACAACTCATCAAAAGTATTGTGGATACTTTTACTAAGGTCAAAACGTTTTTGTTCAATAACTTCGTTTTCTTCTAATAACCCTAAATGTTTAGAAATAAGTTCTTGTTTTTTTTTAATAATCTCTTCTTTTTTAGATTGATCAATTTCATTTCCTTTTTTAGATGAACGTCTTAAATTTATATATTCTTTTTTTAACAATCTTTTTTCATTGTCAAGTTCTTTTTTAAGCTTAGGGATTCTATCTTTTATTTCTTTTTTAATAGATTCAAGTGTATCTTTATAAATTTCTTTTGACTTTTTAAGATAATATTCAACCTCAGAAAACTTACTTAAAACATAATTAAAATTTTTCTGTGCATTTTTAACATGATCATGATTTTTATCTTTTAAATACAATTCAATAGAAGCAATAAAAGATTTTAAAAAATGAATGATTTGTCTATTAATCACCATTATTTCTAAATCATCATGCGTAGCCTTTCTGTTACGTTTAGCATCTTTTTTTTCAGAAATATATTCGTTAAAATAATCATTCCATTCTTTTTTATTAATTTTCTCTTCCTTACGTTCTATATTAGCATCCCTTCTTAAAGGACTAAACAAATACTTAAAGATTTTTCCAATAAATCCTAAAACCATAACAAGAGAATAAATATCAAATTATATAAACCTAACTCAATTCTATAACCATCCCTTCCCAGCCAGGATTGATTACGGGAGTTTTACCAATTTTACTGTTAGCGCCAGCAGTTTCATGAATGTGACCACAAATTGCTAATTTTGGTTTTATTCTTTCAATGAATTTACGAAAATCTTTATTACCAACATGATGATCTTCTAATAAATCAGCGTCAGTACTAAAAGGAGGTCCGTGAGTTACTAAAATGATTTTATCGTTTTTGTATTTGCCGTACCATTCACGAGAAAGTTTTCTAAACTCTTGATCCTGAACAGAAAAACCGCCCTCACCATAACCTAAAAAGACATAATTCCCAATCCGGAAAGCTTTATGATTAAAGTTAATGCAATTCGGATAATCTGCAAGAACTTCTTTAAACATACGATCACTTTCATGATTACCAGGAATAATGTAAACTTTTTTCCCGATGTTATTAAATTGTTTAAGAACGTAACGTAAACTTCTCCCAAATTCTGTTAAATCACCAGCACAAACAACAAATTCTATGTCGTTCTGACTAGCTCTCTTAACTAGTTCTTTAAGAGCTTTTTTATCTTCATGTAAATCTACAAAAGTTAAAAATTTCATTATAAAAAAATAATTTAAAAATTAAAAGTTATTTTTCTTTTAATTCTTCTTTGTTGTCAGCAGTATTTTTTTCAGTTTCTGCATCTACTTTCTCAATATCCTCAGTTTCTGGAACAGTTTCAGCTTTTTCTTCAGTAGGAGCTTCTTCTTTCTTTTCCTCTGCTGGAGTTTTAGCTTCTTCTTTCTCAACTGCCGCTGCAGGAGTTGTTTCCTTTTTCTCTTCTAGAGTTTTATCGTCAACAACAACTTCTTCCTGAATGATTCCTTTTTCTTGCAATTTCATTGCTCGAACAGTAACTTCTTTAAGAGGATAGATTTTATCTAAATTCTTTTTAAGAGCGAATATTAATCTTCTATTCACTAAAAGAGAAATTAAACTTTCAAAACTATTCTTTTTGAATTCTTCATTTAATAATTCTTGTAATCTCTTTCTTAAACCAGTGTGTTTAGATTTTTGTGTTTTACCTCGAGAAACCATTAAACTTTTAACAATGATTTTTTTCCCGCCTTTAGTAGTCAAAATACAATAATCATCAATCCGGTTAGTGTTCTTTCTTACAACTCTTTTAATGTAAGCAGGAGTTAATTCGTAACTAATTATAGATGTATTAAGAGTGTTACCATTAACATTTGTAATTTGAAAACCAATATAAACATTCTGAGCTTTAATATTTCCAGTTAAATCTTTAAGGTTAACTTTAAGTTTTCTTCCTACAGCTTTTTCAGGATCAAAAAGATAACTTTCACCAATTTCTTTTTGAGCGAAAATTTTAGGAGCAATAACTTTATACCATAATTTCTTTTTTACTTTAATTTTACTGACTTTTTTCTTTGCTTTAGCCATTTTTATAATATTCCTCTAATTGATTATATAGATACCCAATATTTAAGTTAAATTAGGAGAGTTATTTAAAAATGTTTCTAGTTTAAATGACAATAATTTGGTTAGTTGAAAATCTAGATAAATAGTTTAAACTGAACTTTAATTTTTCTAGTGAAATAATTCCAAAAATCAAAGACCATTTTTTAGAGATAGTGTTACAAAAAAAGCAAATTTTAGTCTTTTTTTGAAATAAATTACAAATCTGGGCTTCTTTTACAAAAGTAAGCGTTAAAAATCTATCCACTGTAGAATATAAAAGTATTTAAATAGGTACTTTATCCCCTGGTATGGTAAAAACTATACTAATATGGGGCAAAGTCATTAGTTTTAAGTTAAATTGTTTAAAAAAGACAAAAAAAGGTAAAATGCAAACAATAGGAATAATAGGAGGATTAGGACCAGAAGCAACACAACTTCTTTTTAAAAAGATTGTAGATAAAACCCCTGCAGAATATGATCAAGAACACCTTCCACTGATGATTTTTAATAATCCTCAAATTCCTGACAGAACTAAAGCCATTCTTTATAATGGAAAAAGTCCTGTGCCAGAATTAATTAGAAGTGCGAGAATCCTAGAGATATCAGGCGCAGATTTTATTGTTATCCCATGTAATACGGCCCATTGTTTTATTAAAGAAATTGAGAATAAAGTTTCAATACCATTTATTAATATGATTGAAGCAACGGCCCAAGATATTAAAAGAAAATATCCATTAGTAAAAAAAATCGGACTTTTAGCAACTTCAGGTACAGTGAGTAGCAAAATTTACCATCAAAAATTTTCTAAAATAGATATGGAGATTATTACCCCTTCCGAAGATGAACAAGAAAATATTGTTATGGAAAGTGTCTATGGTAAAAAAGGAATTAAAGCAGGAGTTCATGATTATCCTGGTAAACAGTTAGAAAGGGCAGGTCGATCATTAATCAATCGAGGAGCAGAATTAATAATTACTGGATGTACAGAAATATCCATTGTGGTAAAACAAGAAAATGTTGATTACCCAATTGTTGATCCGTTAACAATTTTAGCAGAAAAATCAGTACAAACAGCATTAATCCCAAAAACTTCTATTGACTATGCCCACTACAGGTTAGAAAATCTCCCTGAAAAAGAAGTTTTAGAAATCCTTGAAGAGGAAGAATAAATGGTAAAAGTTGCAATTTTACATCAAGATATAGAGTGGTCAGAAAAACAATTCCAAGAAAGTTTTTCTAAAAAAAATATTGAGGTTGAGATGTATGATGTTAGAACCACTTCGCTAGATGAATTATTAAAATACGATTTAGTGATCAATAGAGTTTATGCTAGTGTAGCTAACAGAAATTACCCAGATAATTTAAAAACATTAGAACTCTTAGAAGAACTTGAAAATAATAATGTTTTATGTTTAAATTCTGCATTAACTACCAAAGTTGATTATTTTAAAGATTATGCCGCAATGATGCAAGAAGAAGCAGGGTTAATAACTCCAAAGACAAGAATATTTAGAAATGCAGAAGAAGCAAAGGAAATTTCTGAAGAATTAGGTTTTCCATTAATTATGAAAAGGAATACAGGTGGAAGAGCAGTAGATTTAAGAAAAATTGATAACGAATCAGAATTAGACCAGTATTTATCTACCCATAAAAATCATTATGGTGGAGATTATATTTTACAAGAATTTTTGACAAGCAGTTTACCTTATGATTATCGAGTTACAATTATCGAAGACCAATTAGCTTTTGCTTACAAGAGAAGTTTATTATCAGTAAATGAGGATGAAGATCCTTGGCTTGCAAGTGTTTCAAAAGGTTCAAGTAGAGAATTATGTACTCTGCCCGAAGAAGTACTTGATGTTGCATTGAAAGGAGCAAAAAGTATCAAAGCATTTTATGATTCAATGGACATTATTGTTACGAATGAAGGACCAGCAATCATTGAACATAACCCAACCCCAAATTATAGTTGCACTGCTGAAGAAATTGAAAAAAGCGAACAGTTCATTGATGAGGTAACAGAAATAATTACCCACTATATTAATTGAAAGAGAAAATAGATAAATGGACAAAATGATAAAATTAGGATTTGTTGCAGAACTGGATTTAAGAGAAGAGAACCAAAATTATCCCGTAACTAAAAAACAAATCCAAGAATATTTCGGCCCATTATCAGAACAGGGCCTAGACACATATATCTTTAGTTGGAAAAGTTTAACAGATCAAGGAACAGTAAATGAAGCATATTCAATAAATGAAGGAAAAACAAAAGAGTTAGACCTTAGTAAAGAGTTAGATATAGTTTTTACAAAACAATTAGGCAATATCGCTAATTGCCCTCAAGAATTTCTTGATTATTTAACTTACCTGGGCAATGTTAATACCATTAAAGTCAATGAACCGGACAGGATGAGATCAAATTTAGACAAAAACTATTTGATAAATTTACAAAAAGAAGGTTTTCCAGTAGTACCAACAGTTAATGTTTATAACCGCAAATTGGAAGAACTTTTAGAGTATGATTTTGGAATAGAACATGAAGATATAATTTTAAAACCGAGAATATTTGGAGAATCAGGAAATGGAATTGTTAAATTATCTGATTTCAAAGGCGATGAAGAAGAATTCAACAGATATATAGACCAGAATCAACCAGTAATTGCTCAACCGATGATGAAAGAAATATTTCAAGGAGAAAAATCTTTAATTTTTTTAGGTGAAGAATTTTCTCACGGAATAACTAAAAAATCCACCACAGACAATTATAAAATTAACATTTCTTTCGGTACCGAATATGCCCGTTATTTTCCGAAACAAAATGAACTGGAGATGGCCCATAATATCATTGAACATTATAATGATCAGAATCAAATGACAAGAATAGATTTTTTAGATACTAAAGAAGGACCAAGAATTATGGAAGTTGAAAGGATAAATCCATCAACGTATACAACTCAAGTTGGCTTGGCCCACCATTTTTGTGATAACTTAGCAAAATTTATTAAAAGGGTTTACACAGAACAAAAAATTAATTATTAATTTTATTATAATTCTTACTAAACAAAGAAAGTAACTGTTGATATTTTTTATATCCTTCAGCAATGTTAGAAGAAGAAAATGTAACTTCTCGTGGATTTGAATTATTATGTTTAACAGAATCAAGATGTAAATCAATATGCGAATCAACATCTTCTAATAAATAAGCATAAGGAACTAAAACTTTCCAATGAAAAATTTGTGCTTTGAAATCAGCCCGATTAATAGTATCAACATTTTTTAAAGTGGATGCTAAACTTTCTTTAATTTCGTTAAAGACAACGTCTTTATCTTTAAGTTGAGATTGATGTTGACTCAAAGAAACTTTAGTAGTTACAGTAGGAAGGTTAGGAATTAACTGTTTTATTTCTTCAACAGCATTATTAGTACCTGAAAGGAAAATCAGTTTAACACCATTATCTTTTGCCACTAAGACATTTAATCCACTTTCTCCAAATTCAACATTATTAATAAAAACCCCAGATATTAATTTTGTACTATTGGTGTGGGCACAATAAGAATAATGTTGGTTAGCTTTTCCATGATAACCTAAGAAAATACAATAATCAACTTGTTCAATCCCTTCAAGCATTGAAGTTCTTCGTTTATGTTTGTTAACAAAATTAATCTTTGAATTTAATAATTCAGGAAGAACATTCTTTCCTGACCCGTGGGCATCAACCAAATAAACTTCTTCAACGCCATTATTAAAACAACAATTAGCAACCACATTAATTTCTTCAGTCATCAGAAGACGGGCATCTTGATATTCTTGACTAGAAGTGTTTAGAAAACTGCCACCAGTAATTCCAGTAACTCCTTCAATGTCAGCAGAAATCAATATTTTCATCCCCATACTAAAATCTACAAGCGAAATTAATTTATATAACTTTCCATTTACAAGATAAATGGAACCTTATTTACAAACAACCGTGTTTACTACAGCTGCTTCCTCTTTATTAACTATTTTACATTACTTTAATCCAGAAATCAAATTAAGTAAAGATAATGAGTTCAAGATCTGGCAAAGTACAGTTATTTTGCCAACAAGAGCATCTTCAATTTTTGCCCTAGCTGATTATGCATTGAAAGAAAAATTAAATCTTCAAGTGATTGTAGAAAGTAAAAATTATGAATTCCCTGATTATCGGTTTTATCGTTATAAAAAAGAGGATGTTGAAAACGCAACATTTTCATCAAGATTATATCTGAAAAATGCTAAAAAAAACAATTTGGAAATAGTAGAAAGAAAGATTACTTTAGATGACGTTAAAGAATTATTACTGGAAAATGTTTTGTTGTTAAGAATTAATACTAAACCCATTCGTGGAGAAAAAAGGAACACCTCAAACTTTATTGTTTTACATGGTTATGATGGAAATTATTTTCATATTATTGATCCACAATCAGGAGGATTGTCAATTTCTGAAGAAATAATGGAAGAATCATTTTCCACTTTAGAAACTAAAAAATATCGTGACCATCAAATGATTGTGTTTAAGAAAAATCTTTAATCTTCCCTTGATTAACTTTAATTTTTAACAATTCTTGTTCAGAAAGTTCTTTTTTCTTTAACCAATAAGTCCCTTTGTAAGAATCTTTTGCAAGATAATTAAAATTCACTAATTCTCTTCTAAAAAGAACATAATCATCAACATTAAAAGATTGAATGATTTCATTAACTTCTTGCTCAGTATAAACTTTTTCATCTTCAAACTTTTGCATAATCTGAGTAAGAACTGTTTGCTTTTCTAAATCGTTAGAAGGCAGAATCATTAATTTCATTTTACATTAAACCCCTTCGCTTCAAGAATCTTTTTTACCGAATTATCAATTTGTTCTTCAGGAATGTCCCCATTAAGAACAGCTTCTTTAACAGTTTCAATCATGTGAAAAATTTCGTTAGGATCTTCGTTAAAATTAATAATTAAATCGTTACCTGCACTAAACACTGCCCGGTACAAATCTTCTTTTGAATCAAAAAATTTCTGTAAACCTAACATCATTGTATCATCAGTAATTATTAAACCGTCAAATTTTTCTTTTAAAGTGTCTACTGCTTTCTTGGAAACTACTGCGGGCTTACCTTCAGAATTAACTTCACCATAAGAAATAACATGAGTTACCATCATCGATTTAACATCACCTTTATCACCTAAATAATTGTAAGGATAAATATCCTCTAGAACAATTTCTGCAGTTACCATATTTTTATGAGGATCTTTGATCACTAGAGCTTTGCCTGGATAATGTTTAGCAGTAGCAATTACTCCTTGACTTTGTAATCCCAAAATATAAGCTTCAGCTAATAGAGTAATCTCTTCTTCAGTACCAGGAAAAGTTCGGCAGTTCCATATTTCATCATCTAAATCTACAACGGGCGCATAATTAATAGTAAATCCTAAATCGTGAAGGAACTTACCTTCATCACTACCTTTTTGAAAAGCTTCACCTACATTTTTAACTTCACTCACTGAATAAAAATCTTTAAAGTTAGCAAACGGATTCCAACATCCTTCAAGATCAACAGTAACAAAGAATGGGATGACCATATCTTCCTGAAAATCGTTGATTGTGTTTTTGAACAGTTCTTCATCTTTCATTGCAAAAAGATGGATCCCACCAATTTGCATATTTTTCCAAACATTCAAATTGTGTCTACCGCCATGGACAATTACCATTTGAGCAATTTTCTGTTCTAAAGTTAAATCGTTAAGATTGACAGTGTTGTCTTGGATAGGGATAGGATTTTGTTCTGGAATTAACCAACCTTTAGCTTTAGCTACGTTCAACGTTCCGAGAACAAGAACTAAAACAATCAGAATTAGGAAAACTATTTCACTTCTTGTCCTTCCCTTTTTGTTATTATTTTTGACCATAGTGTTTTTACCAAATTTCTAAATTACGACAATAATTGTAAGCTTTCTTGTTAAGTAAATATTTTAAATCATTTCCCGTTTGACATGACCAATCAGTTTTTTCAAGTTTATCTTTTTTACATTCTAACTGTTTTCTAGCTTCTACACAACAAGAATCAAGATTGTTCCACTCGTTAAAATTATTTTTATAATTAACAATACAAAGTGGATTATCTTGGTCAAACAAATATTGTGCCTGCCCAATTGTTGGTAATTGAACATTAAACAAATTTAAAGTAAGTAATAAAGCAAGAAAAACTAGTGAAATGTTCGCTATCACCATCACTTTTTTGTTTTCACTATACTTAACCATATGATTATGTTAATTAAAAACAATATATAAAACTTTGTTTAAAAATAGAAATTTTCAAAATAGTATCGTTAAATTTAAAAAAGACGCTAATTCATAACAAATCAATGATAATCAGAAAAGTCCTTTTAACTGTAGTTGGTCATGTTGATCATGGTAAAACCTCTTTATTAGATCAGATTAGAAGTTCGGTTGTAACTGCAGGAGAAGCAGGAGCAATAACTCAAGCAATAGGAGTTTCCACAATCCCTATTGAAACTATTAAAAAAATATGCGGTCCGTTACTTGACGCGTTTAAAGGTAATTTAACTGTTCCCGGCTTACTTGCAATTGATACGCCGGGCCACGCAGCATTCACTTCATTAAGAAAACGTGGCGGTTCTTTAGCGGATATTGCAATCTTAATCGTAGACATTAATGAAGGATTAAAACCGCAAACAATTGAATCGATTGAAATTCTTAAAAATAATAAAGTTCCGTTCATTATCGCTGCAAACAAAATCGACTTAATCCATGGTTGGAATTATGATGATAAAAAGTTACTTATGCAAAACGTAGCAGAAATGAACACAGAAATTCAAGGACAATTTGAAAAGAAAATGTATGAATTGGTAGGAAAGATGCACGAATTTGAATTTCAAGCAGAACGGTTTGATCGAGTAGAAGATTATACTAAACAAGTTGCGATAGTACCAATATCTGCAAAAACTGGTCAAGGCATTCCAGAATTATTAATGGTCCTTACTGGACTTGCCCAAAAATTTCTTGAAAAAAAGTTAGAAATTGAAAATACTGGAAATTGTAAAGGAACAATCCTTGAAGTTAAAGAAGAGAAAGGGTTAGGGACAACAATCGATACAATAATTTACAACGGACAATTAAAAGTTAACGACACTTTGGTTATCGGCGGAATTGATGAACCTATCGTTGTTAAAATTAGAGCACTTCTTGAACCTGCAGACCTTTGCGATATGCGAGAAAAGAAAAGTAGATTCAAAAATGTTAAAGAAGTTTCTGCGGCAACAGGTGTAAAAATTTCTGCTCCTGGTTTAGAAAGTGCAATGGCCGGCATGCCAGTAAGAAGTTGTTCTGGAAAACCTGAAGAAGTTGAAGAGATGAAAAAAGAAGTTCGGGAAGAAGTTGGCGAAATTGTTATGGAATGTGATGAATGTATTGGAGTAATAATTAAAGCTGACACTATCGGCGGCTTGGAAGCGTTAAGAAACTTATTAGAAGAAAAACAAATTCCCATTTCTTCAGCATCATTAGGAGATTTATCTAAAAAAGATTTTTCTAAACTGGAATCATTAAGAGAGAAAGAAGAATTCAGTGCAGTAATTCTTGGATTTAATGTTAAAATTTCTGATGAGTTAGAAGAGTATGCAAAAAGTAAGAAATTTAAATTAATTACTAACGATGTGATTTACAAGATTATTGAAGATTATGAAGAATATCAAAAAAAACTTAGACATGAGATAGAAGTTAAAGAACTTTCAAGACTGGTTAGACCTTGTAAATTTGCAATTCTTAAAGGTTATACTTTCCGTCAAAGTAATCCCGCAATTGTTGGAGTGGAAATAGAAATTGGCAGAATAAAAACTGGCGACCCAGTAATGAATATGCAAGGTAAACAAATCAGTTCTGTCAAAAGTATGCAAGAAGGAAAAGATTCGGTAAGTTTAGCTGAGCAAGGTAAACAAATTGCGATGAGTTTGGATGGAGTTACTGTTGGTAGACAAATTGAAGAAGGAGATTTTTTGTATACAGGTGTTCCTGAAGAAGATTTCAAAAAATTGAAAGAATTAAAAAGTAACCTTACAAAAATGGAAATTGAAGTTCTTAAAGAAGTAGCAGAAATTAAACGTAAAGATAACCCAGTCTGGGGAGTTGGCTAAATTTAAATTTGTTTTCTTGTTTTCTCATCTAATCCTACTGAATTTGGAGAATAGTCTAAAGCATCCAAATGATCTAACCGTCTTAAATCATATTCATTAACAACTCTTAAAGAAGCCACAGTAGGATCAATGTTTACTGGTTCAGTCAGTTCCGCTTGATTATTGTCAAAAGACAAGTAAAGCTCTTCATATTCATTAGGTCCACAAAATGTTTTATCATCAATCATCGTTATACAAGTAAACAATATATGTTATATATATTTTACGTTACTCCAGATTATATGTTTAAAGCAATAAAGTTTAAATAAAACCTTCTTTTCAAGCTAATCATGGCTAAATGTAACATTTGTGGAAATAAAATTGCAGAATTATTTCTAGGAAAATTGAAAGGTACAATTATCAAAAAGGAAGGCAAGAATAAACAATACACTATTTGTTTTGAATGTCAAAAGAAATTTCCGAGTAAAGAAGAATTGTTAAAACAGATTAAATAAGTTAATATTCGTGCCCCAGCAAATGGCGTCCCATTTGATAAGACAGGCGACATGCGCTTCGCTTAGTCCCATTAAAAAAATAAAAAAAATTATGCCCCTGTGGCTTAGTAGCTATAGCGACTGCCTCGTATTTAAGAAAAGAAAGCAGTAGATCGGGAGTGCAACTCTCCCCAGGGGCTTGAGCAAAGCGAAAGAAACTGGGGAGCCCAAAGGGAAAACTATCCCTTTGTATGCTCACCAGGGGCTTTTTATATCAAAATGCCAAAATTAATCTTAATTAAAGGACCAGCAGGAGTGGGGAAAACTACTATCTGTAAACATCTTTCTAAAAAATTAAAAAATTTTAATTATGTTAATTTAGAAGAATTTAAAGAAAAATTTAATCATTTGGAACGTACAGAAAGAAAAATTAAAGCCCATCAATTATATTATCCTAAAATCAAAAAACTAATTGAGAGAAAAAACAACATCCTTCTTCAAGAATCTTTCTTAAAAGATCTTAATAAAAAACTAGGAAAAGAACTGAAAAATAATAAATACAATATTATTTCTATTTTCTTAAAAGCTTCTTTAAAAGAAACTAAAAAAAGAAATGAAGAAAGAAAACAAAAAACTGCTTCTGAAGAATATATGAAAAAAAGTTATTCTTATCTTGCAGTTCCAGAAGCAAAAGATATTATTATTGATGTAGAAAATATTTCTATAAAAGAAACAGTTGATTTAATTATGAATTTATTAAAGTGAATGAATTATTGATTAACCTATACTTTCTAAATCTTGAATTCTTTTATCAGCGGATATTGCTGTTGAAAAGAAGTGCCAAAATATTTTTTGTAACCAATGTACCCAATCTTCATCAGAAATTGAATAAAACAAATAAGTGTTTTTGGCAGTTTTCTTCAAGAAATATTTTTCCTTAATTCTAACAAGATTATCATCAACAATAAAAGCTCTTAACGGTTGCTGACAATGACGAATTTCAATCAAATCTTTACCAAATTCATGATTCAATTCTTTTATTCCCTTAACATTTTTTACGGAATTTAAGTCAATATTAGCTAAGATTTTAATGGGGACATTTTTATTAAGTAAATTTTCAAAAGATTTCAATAACTTTTCTTTACCTTGTTTAGCTTTTGCCCAAGACAAATCTCCTGAGAATATTAATACCTGTTTCTCACTATCAGAAATAGTTTTAATCAGATCTTGTTTAATGTTTAAATTATCTTCTTGTTCCTCAATAAAACTTTCTCGACCCGCATCAGAAACATATTGATAAATGTCAAATGGACTAAAATCAGATTTGTGTTTACAATTAATTATCCGTTGAAAGAGCATCTCCTGAAATGTTGACTGATTTTTATTAATTAAATTCCAATAAACAATCTTTAATGCTCCTCTTGTTCCACCACGGAAAGTTCTTACGGCAATTGTTCCTTGTTCTTCACTAATCTTTTGCACGTAAGAATCTGCGGTACGCCAGTTTTTACCAATAAACTGAGCAATTTCTTGAACAGTTCTTGGTTTCTGCGCAACCAAATTGTTAATTTTAGAAACAGTTTCTTTTTTCATAATGAGTTAAAAGCACAACACCAATATAAATTTTTTGTAAGAAACAAACATATTTTCTACAACACCATTGTAAAGAGTATGGAAAATGAAAATATTGAAAAGATTGTTGAAAAATTGGCTATTGATTATGTGTACTCTTTAACCGAGTTTGAAGATAAAAAAATTGAAATTATAAAAAAAGATCTTGATGAAGAAAATGCTTATACTTTAATTTTGTCCAATATAAAAAAACAAGATAATGTTTATTATTTAAACTCAAATGAAAATATTATCTACAAACCCGTTTTAGGTAAAAAAAGTGTTCAAAAACTGATTAAAGCCGTTAAGAATAAATACGACTTTCCAACAAAACAGTTTACTATTTTTGAAATTGATGCAAAAATAAAAAATAAATTTCCAAAGAGATTAAGTGAATTTATTTTGGGTAAAGAAAATACAGTATATGAACTAAGTAAAGGATTTTTTGTTAGAGAGTTGTATTTGTGCGATGTAATTAAAAATTGGGATTATGAGGATTTCTAAAATGTTAGAAGAAAAAGTTAATCAAATTTGGAGTGAAGAACAATCAATTCTAGCAGAGATTGATTCTTATGATATTAAGAAAAATAAATTGTGTGATAAATTTGAACAAGATATTAAAATTCTAAAAACAGAAAAAAACAGAAAAAGATATCAATTACAACACTTTTACCAAATGAGTATCTCAACATTATTTAATCAAGCATTAGAAACAATCAAAAAAAATGATAAAGCCCCAACTTCTATCGAAATATTAAGCAAATTTGATAAAGAAGAACTGGGAACAAGAGAGTATCATTCTTATTTTCTTTTAAAGAAAAGTAATAGAGAAATATTCATGTTTCCAGAGTCATATAATGGTTATGGTGGGTGGATGCGCGATTCAAACAAAGAACAAACAATCACTTTTGAAGAATTAATTTATGATAACAAAACTAACAGTAGCGATATCAAAGAGTTGTATAAAAATTTGAAGAAAGTAATTCAAGAATATGGGGGAAATGATGGAAAAGAAACAGGCAACGATTGAATCCCTTGCAGATGATATGGGCGGTGGAAAAAGCTGGTGTTCTAACTGTGATTATGGTTTAGACAGATATCTCAACAATTATTTTTCAACATCCCCAGATAAAAGATCTGAAACGGGATTACTTCCAAAAAAAGATTTAAGCACTTTTATTCAAAAGAACAAAATGGAATGTCCAGAATGTGAAAGTGAATTAGAATATAGTAGTAGAGAACTAAAACCATATGAATTTGGCGGAAGCGATTTTTAACTAAAAAACCTTATAAATACCGTTCTAAAATAACATTCTAATGAATCAAGAAACAGAACAATTAATTGAACAAGCAGAACAAGTGTATAAAGAGAACTTCTCTAACGAATGTTGGTACGGACGTTGTATCTTTCTAAGTTGGTATTGTGATGTAGGAACTTGTAAATTCTGTTTCAGAAGCACAATTAAACATAAAATTAAACATGCAAAAACCGCTAAACGATCTTTAAGTTCAGATTTGGTAGAAGCATTATTTTGTAAAATATTGGGTTGGAGAATAGAATTTTTAACGGGAGGTTATAGAATCTTTCCTAAAGAGGAAATGTTAGAACGGATAAAATTAATCAGTAAAGTTTATGGAGAAAAAATCTGGTTAAACATTGGTGTTATTGACCCAGAAGACCTAAACTCATTCAAACCTTACGTTAAAGGAATTGTGTCAAGTATTGAAACTATCGAACCAAAATTACATAACGAAATATGTCCCGATAAACCAATTCAACCGTATGAAGAAATGTTCAATAAAACATCTGAGTTCCAAAAAAGTATGACGATGGTTATCGGATTAGGAGAAAAAAGAGAAGATTTCACACTTCTTAAAAAATTCATAGAAAAACACCATCTGGAAAGGATCACTTTCTATGCATTGAAACCAGTCAAAGGAACTATTTTCGAAAACACTAACGGGCCAAAAACTGAAGATTATTTATGGTGGATTGCCCAAACAAGAATCGCATTTCCAAAATTAGAAATTATTGCCGGAACTACTGCTAGAAGATATGAAGAAGTTGGTTTACTATTAAAAGCAGGAGCTAACGCTTTTACTAAATTTCCAGCCACAAAAATGTTTGGAACTAAAGAAGCTCAACAGATTGAAAATGACATTAAAGAAATTAACCGAAAAATGAAGGGAACAATTACTAAACTGCCGGAAATTGATTGGAATAAAGAAATCGAGAATATTGGGTTAAACAAAGAATTAGAGCAAGAAGTTAAAGATAAGCTCATAATATACTTAAAGAGAATGGAAAATAACTCTAACAGTAGCAAAAATAATATAAATGATAACGATTAAATAAGATAAAAATGGATGAAATTAGAATTGTTAAAGTTTTGGATGATATGCCTGAAAATGAAGGTCAACCAGATGTTCAGAAAGGAATTAATGAAGAACCAAGCGAAAGTGGTGATACAAAAAAATTATTATTTATGATTGTGATTATTATTGGTGTATTTGCTTTCTCTCTTGGTGGGTTTAAAGTTTTTGACAAAATTACTGGTGCAAGTGTTTCTGTAGCTGGAGAGCAAGTACCTATTGAAGATACTTATACCTACAATGACTTCGAATTTATTAAAGCAGATGGATTATGGTGGACTTATATTCAAGGTCAAGGAAGAACAATTAAAGTACCACTTCATTTCGGACCAAGAGAAGTAGAACACATTCCTCTTACCGGTAATCTCTTAAATGAATTTTACAAAGGCAAAGAAATTTATATTGCTATTGATCCTAACATAACAAATAAGTATTACACATTAGCAATATCTGAACTTAGTATGAACATCGCTAAAGGTATTGGTAGAACGCCTGAAGGTTCATGTACTGAAAATGACGAAATCTGTGATGAAAGAACAATTGTTAACTGTGAAAATACACAAGGCAAACCTGTAATTGAACTTCGAGTTGAAGAAGTAGCTGCTGTAACACTAAAAGGTACTTGTATCCTTGTTACTGGCCAAGAATATGAATTGGTAAAAGCAACTGACAGATTATTATTAGATTGGTACGGGGTAATAGAGTAAATTTTCTAATTCTTTTTTTCTATTATTTTTATGAGTTACACATTTATTTTGGATAAATATATTAATCAGTAAAGATTTGTTTCAATTATGTTAATCAGTTTTTTTGAAGAGTTTCCTACAGAAAAGAACTTGAATAAATTGAAATTAATCAATTCTCCTACAAAACTGTATCTTGCTGCTAAATCTCTTAAAGAGTTCAATAAAATAAAATCAAAAATAAACAACCAAAATGTTAAAGAAACAATTTATTGGCCAATTCTAGAAAAATCAGAAGGTTATTGGATATCTCCGTTCAGTAAAAGAAAAGCTTTAACGAGAATATTTAACGAGTTAAAGAACCAGCCAGTTCCAGTGATGTTAGATTTAGAATGGCCCCTAACTAAAAGCCCTTTACTACTCTTCACACAGTTACCTAACTTTTTCCGCAACAGGAAATTAATCAAAGATTTCATCAACAATTATAATGGAAAAATTTATCTCTGTGAATATTATCCGGAAGGAAAGAAAAAAGATTGGTTCTTAGAAAAAATGGGCTTACATTATAATGACAAAAAAGCAAAAATTATCAAAATGTTTTACCACTCTTTGCATCCATTATTTAATGAAAAGTTTTTCAAAAAAGAACTGAACAGAGGTAAAGAACTCCACGGAGATAATTTCATTGTTTCTTTTGGAACAATCGCTACAGGAATTAATGGCAATGAACCCATTCTGAATGTTAAACAATTAAAGCAAGATTTAGCTTTAGCTAAAGAAGAAAATGTTCAAGAGGTAATTATCTTCAGGTTAGGTGGAGTCAATAAAAAATATCAACAGATATTAAAAAAATATTAAAACAAATTATAATAATAAATTCTGAATCCCATCATTTATTTCCTGATCGTTCTTAGGAATCCTTGTTGCAAACCATAAATTAAAACCTAGTTTAACTTTTTTAAGAAATTGTTTAACCTGATCTCTTACCAAAAGATGGTCATAATTCTTTGCTACCAATTCTGCAACAAATAAAGTGGTATCTTTATTTCTGGTAACAGTATAAGTAGAATAAACAAATTTTAATAAGTCAGCGGCTTTAGCTCTGTCCAAATTAGATTCATCAAAACAACCTTCAAAATCTAACCAATAAACCTTATTATCATTTGAATAAAACAAATTTTTAACATCCGCATCGCCGACAATTATCTTTTGGCTATGAAAATGTTCAATTGCTTCTAATGCCCCTTCTAAAGTTTTCTCTTTTAAACGGTCGGTATTTAATGACCTAAAACCACTACCTTCCAAATATTGCCGCAACAAATTACCATGATAATAATCAACGTATCTGGGCGCATATCTCCCTTTCAAAGCGTTAAGTTTTTTTGCTTCATCCTGAATTCTATCTAAAGAAGAAGCTTTCTTTCTTGTTCCTAAAAAAACTTTATCTTGTTGTAATAAATATTTATGAATTAAAAAGTCAGACAGCCCGGAACGAGGTTTTTTAATAATGTATTTTGTAGTTCCAATTTTGATTGGAAAAACAATATTAGTAGCATTAAAATCTGCGCCCACTCGATATTGTTCTGGATCTGCTAAAATATCGCCATAAATATTCATCTTATTAGAAAAGATACTTAACAAAATATAATAGTTTCGGTTCTTTAACAATTGTTTTCAAAATGAGTGGTAAAGGGTTCTCCCGAGTATGTTTTTCAAAAACATTTTGAATTTTTTTCTTTCTTAACAATTGAATAGCTTTATCCCAATCCTGATCAGAGAACTTATTCATAACCTTTCTTAAACGTAAATGTAAATTCATTTTTTTGCGTAAACTTTTAACTTCTTGATCATACTCTTTACCATTGTTAAGACAATCAACTAAGATGTGAACTTGTTTCATCCCGGGAATAACCCCACCCAAAGTAGTTGCTTTAACGTAACCAGAAGCATCACCTAACAAGTAACAATTGCCCCTCCTGAGTTTTTGTTGAGGATGATAAAGAGGGATAGTCCCTGCCTGAATTTCTTCAGCAATAAAGCCCTGTTCTTTCATAAACTTATCAAAGTGAGGTCGTGTGTTTTTAGTTGTAGCTAAGCCAACTCTAGCCCTGTCTGAGGATTCAGGAACGATCCAAGCAAACAGTTCTGGACAAACTTCTTTACCAAAAAAAGTTTTATACCTATATGGATGAAAATTTCCTTTCACAACTGCCTGAATCCCATAATAATTTTTTCTTTCGGAATGATAAAAACCATAAGCTTTAGCCACATGAGATAAAGGGCCATCAGCAGCAATAACAATGTCTGGAGAGATTATTATTTTTTGACCATTACTTCCTTTAATAATAATTTTATCTTTCTCTTTACCCAAAAAGTTGCTGCTAAAAAATATTTTAGCACCAGCATTCAAAGCCAATTTGGCTAAATAATTATCAAACTTTTTTCTACAAACCAAATATTCTTTGTTATTGATTACCATTTGATTATTGCTAGAATTAACTTCGATTTCAGTAAAACTATTTACTAAAAAAGAACTTTTATCTAATCCAAATTGATCAAAATCTGCAGTTAATAAACCGGTACATTGAACTGGAGAACCAACTTCTTTCTTCCGCTCATAAATGTTCACGTCATGTCCAGATTTAGCTAATAAATAACCTGCATAACAACCGATTGGACCCGCACCAATAATTACAATTTTCATTATAAAGAGCTCCAATAATTAATCATATAAAAAAGTTATAGAACAAAAAAAGTTAAAGAAACTCCTCCTCATAAAAGATAAAAAAAGAAAAAAAGAAAAAATTGGAGGAAGATAGTTAAGATAACTTACTTAATTAATAGTAAGTTTTCTCTTCGTCTTCTTCGTCGTCTCTCTTAAGTCTACTGAAACCAATAATCAAACCAATGATAACTAATAATACCACTAAGATGATTAATGCGATTTCTAAACCGTTTCTTAAGCTAAAACCACTTTCAACAGTAGCGCCAGTAACAGTTGCTTTTAGGCTGATTGTTTCTAATACTTCAGCACCGGACTGAACAGCTAGACTAGTAACATGTTCTCCAACAGCAGCAGATGCGCTAGGAGTTACGTCTACATAGACTACTTTATTCTTTCCAGGTTCTAAAACAACTAAATTGTCACTTACAGTTGCAGTTGCCCAATCGCCAGTAACTGTTTCTAACAAATATGCTTTGGAACTAGTTCCTGCATTTGTTAAAGCAATAGCGTATTTAGCAGTAGTTCCTGCAGCTACAGTTTGACTTTCTGGACCAACAGCTAAAACTAACTTGTTTTCACTTGTTTGAAACATTTCGTTACTTAAAACGTTAATTTTGTAGCTCTTAGTAACTGTTTCTCTTAAGTCATCGTATTTAACAGTAACTTTAACTTCATACTCACCTTCAACAGCAGTTGCTGGAAGAGGTAAGAACATTTCTGGAACATCTTCATAATCTACATTATTATCTTCTGTTTCCACAACATCAACAAACTCAGTTGCACTCACGCCTAAAGCGGGTACTGCAACAGTAACTTTAACGTCTTTCTCAGTCTTGTCACCGAAGTTTTCAAGTAAAACAGTAGTTAATAATGAACGTCCTGCTTTAACTGAAGTTCCAGGTGAAAATACAACGTCAGCGATATCTACGCCGTGTCGAGTTGGTTCAACGTTAAGCTTTACAATCTGCGTTACAGGTGCAGAATTACTATTGTAAATATTTAGATGTAACCAATAAACTTGCTTTTCTAATTTCTTTGGTAAGTCAACGCTTAACTTCACAGTTTTCTTAGTATTTCCTGCCATGTCAAAAACATGTGTTGAATCACTTAATGATTCGTAGTCAGAATACTCGTATCCTTTGATCTTTGCATCAACTTCAATATCTTCTACAGCTTCACCAGTCTGTAGTCGAACTTTAATATCTAATGTTTGACCTTCGTCAACACTAATAGAAGGCACAGCAACATCACCGATGCCAATGTCTTCACCAATTATGTTTCCTTCTTCATCAACTATATTAATTACGTTAGTTCCTAAGTCAACAGAATCTCCGTTAACTTCTACTTCCCATTCAAAATTGTCTACACTAAGCGCACTAACCATTGAAACGGTCAATAAGGCCAATACAAACAAAACCATTAAACTCAAAATTTTTCTCATTTTAACTTCCTCCAATTTCCACGTTTTTTTCGAAGATTGTGTTTTTTTTTAATTTAATCTTCTAAATTTGTGGTCCTATATAAACTTTTCTATTCTTTTAGTATTCAAGAGTAGCTACATTATGTAGCCATTCTCAAATGGTTGTCATTCAATAGATAGTTAAGAGCCTATATGTTGACTCATGATACTCACTATTGGTAACAGTTACTTTGACAAGATAATCTCCTGGTTGAGCATTGTAAGGCATCTGTAAAACCAAGTTCTTGCTTTTTTGTTGTCCTGCCTTTAAGTCAAACTCTCCACCGGATTTTTTCAATCCTAAATCATAAACTAAAGCGGTAACTTTAAGGTCCTTCAACTTCTTATCACCATTATTTTTCATGTTAACTTGTAACGAAACATGCTCACCAGCGTTAGCAACTTCGGTACTCAACTTTACTGTTGCCAATTTAATGTTCTTGTAAGCTTCGCTAACACCAATAGTAAACTGCTGTTGAGCATACAACTGGCCGTCTGAGACGGTAATTAACACTTTTGCTTTCCCATTATCAGTTGGTTCCCATTCAACCAATCCACTCTCACCAATAGTCATCCCTTCTGGTGCTTTAGAAAGGTAATAAATTAGTTTTTCTCCTTCTGGATCTGCTGCAACTAACTGATAACTGTAATCTTCATCTTCAGTAACGGTTGTTACTGGTTGTGAATAAATTACGGGTGCTTGATTAACAATAACAATTGTACACAAATCACCAATTCCATCACTGTTAGAATCTAACTGATCAGGATTAGCAGTTAAAGGACAATTGTCAACTTCATCACAAACACCATCATTATCAGCGTCTGATAAACAAGGAATAACTTCACAAGCATCGCCAACACCATTATCATCACTGTCTAATTGATCAAGATTAGCAGTTAAAGGACAATTGTCATCTTCATCACAAACACCATCGTTATCTGTGTCTACTAAACAAACAATTTCTTCACAAGCGTCACCAATTCCATCCATGTTAGAATCTAACTGGTCAGGGTTAGCAGTTAAAGGACAGTTATCATCTTCATCACAAACACCATCTTCATCGGTGTCTAATAAACAAGGTGTATCCAAAACCAAAATAGTGATTTTAACTTTTTTCGAAGAATTTGCTCCATGTTCGTCTTTTGCAACAAAAGTAACAAAGTAATCCCCCGCTTCACCAACATAAGTTTTCCACTGGAAAACATAAACATTTTCTTTTGTTGGGTGAGGACCTAAAACAATGTTTTTATTTAAAGCAATCCTTGAAGCTAATTCTAAAGTAATTTCATCACCATCTGAATCAGTTACTCCAATTTCAAACTCAAGACTATTACCTTCAGTAACTTCTTGATTTGGAAGGGGAGCAATCCGAGGTGCGTGATTAACAACAACAATTGTACAAGCGTCACCAATCCCATCCATGTTAGAATCTAACTGGTCAGGGTTAGCAGTTAAAGGACAGTTATCAAATTCATCACAAATACCATCGCCATCAGTATCACCATAAATATCTAAACAAGATAATTCACAAGATTCAGTAACTGAAAATTGATAAGTTTCACTTACACTAGTTAATCCATCACTGATTACAACATCAAATTCGTACTTTCCACTATCATCACAATCTGAAGTACCAGTAATTAGTAATTCATTTCCTGATTGTTGAGAGGAAACCCATTCTTCTGGTAAACCATTTACAACAAAGCTAAGTTCATCTTCAGCATCTCCATCAGTAGCAGTAACAGTTAATACAAGTGATTCACCTTCATCAACTATATCATTACCATTAATACTTAATGCAGGCATTTGGTTAACGTCATCAACTTTAACAAGAATAGTTTTAGTTGCATACAAGTTACCATCTGAAGCAGTAAAGACAAGTGTAACACTTTGACTTAACTTAGGATGAGTTACGTAAGTATAATCTGGTTGCCAGGAAAATAAATAATTATTTTTGGCTGTTGCCGCTAAACTATATGGTTCTGAAAATTCAGTAGTAAAACAGTAAATACCGAAAAGAAGACATTTCTTAACACCAACAGTTAAAGTATTGAATTCATCATCTTCAATTTCGAACTGTAAAGCCATACTTCCGCCTTCAACTAAATTGTAATTACCACCAATGTCATCTATGAACTCAGGAGCTTGGTTTACAGGCGCTTCAGGACATCCATTATTTGTTGCAGGCCCAGGTTCATTTGGACATAAATCCTGGTCATTAGGAGTACCATCTCCATCTGAATCAGAATCACAAACATCACCAATACCATCATTATCAGTATCTGCTTGGTTTGTATTTGCAATTAAAGGACAATTATCTTTCCAATTGTAGATTCCGTCGTTATCTGCATCAGAGTCACAAGCGTCTCCCCAGCCATCTCCATCAACATTAGATTGATCAGGATTAAAAGTCATTGCGCAATTATCATCTTCATCCATAATAACGTCATTGTCATCATCAGGATCACAAACATCGCCAACGCCATCATTTTCATTATCTGCCTGATTTGTGTTAGGAATGAACTGACAATTATCATTTACATCTAAGATGCCATCATTATCATCATCTAAATCACAAGCATTTCCTTCACCATCATTATCAGTGTCAGTTTGAAGAATGTTTTCATCATTAATACAATTATCACAAACATCGCCATAACCATCATTGTCAGCATCTTCTTGATTAGGATTTTCGTTAGCGTAACAATTATCTTCATAATCAAGAACGCCATCACAATCATAATCAGAACTACCTTCTCCACAAAGATCACCAACAACATCTAAGTTTAGTGAATGTGTTTGTGCACTAGTAGCGCTGTACTTATCATCTAAAGTTATGGTAATAGTATATTCTCCCATTTTGTGATTATAATTAGCTGGACTAATAACTAAATTATAAGGAGAAGTAATTTGTTGATCATTTAACAAAACCTTAATGTTAGCACCGTCAATTAATTTTACGGTTGCATAAATTGGATCTGCGGAAGCAAATAATCCAGTAGTGAATGAAACAGAGTCACCATTACTGATCGTAGTACTTGTTCCTCCATTATCCCATTGCAGTTCCCCAGAAGGCCAAATTAAAGCCAGGGCAGCAGGAGATAATAAAAACATAAGCACTACAATTAAAACAATTGTTTTATACGTAGTTTTCATTTTATGTAACCTCATTCTTCTTTTTCTACAGGACAGTAACCCAATTTAATCCAGAACTGAGGATCAATCTTGTTAAAGTCAGTTGCAGCACCAATGTAAGGTGCTAAACATAATTTTTCAGATAACTTGATTGGAACATCAATACCAAACAAAAGTGCATGAGTGGTATCCATTTTTTCCGGTGACTGGTTATCGTTATGTTGATAAGTTTCTAAAACAGTACCGTTAGAATCCCTAATTTCTTCATGTCGACTTTTGCCTTCTTTACCAAAACCAACTTGATAACCGGCGCTTCCTAAAATTCCAAATTTCTTAAACATTTTACCCATGTTTACTTTTGCTGCAAAATATTTTTGTTGAATTTCTTTCTCACCATCAGTGTGTAATGTTCCTAAAGCAGTTTCAACAGGATCTTTAGAATCATCTAAAGTATAATTTTTCCCAAGGAAACCTAATTCTAATCCCCAAACAAAAGTGGAATTAGTTACTCGATTGTAACCAACAACTCCGCCAGGAACAAATACATTATTATCAGTATCATACTGTCCTACAAATCCAACATAAACAAGATCAGTTGTTCTTGCTACGGTTGAAGGAGCAATTACTTCTTCTAAAGTTTTATTTCCTGGAACTTGAAAACTTTGCCTTTCTATTTTTTCAACTTTAACTCCAGTATTACCAGGAGTAGCAGCAACTTTTTCAGCAACAATAGTTCCTAAATTAGTAAAAACAGTTTCACCTTCTGGACTGTTAACTCTTGATTCAGTAGTTTCACATCGACCATTTTCATTAGCATCATGGCATAACTCAAGACCTTTCTCAACTGGTAAAACCACCCATTGATAATCGTCAAAATGACCTAAAAAGTTATCCATGTTTTGTGTTCTTGGACTATGGTCAGCAACTAAATCTTTAATCTCGCATTTGATACCACCATAAACATCTGCTGCGTTTTCAGCAGTAATTTCTACTCTATCTCCTTCAACAGGAACATAAAATAAGTTTGTAGTTTCGGAAGTTGCTTTCTTTGCACCAGTAATAGAAACATTAGTTTCAGTTTCAACAGTACTTTCAACTGGTTTTTCTGCTTCTTGTGCAGAAGCAACACCTGCTCCATAACTAAGTCCTGCAGCAATTACTGCAGCTCCAAATAATTTTTTTAGACCATTCATTTTATTCCTCCTTACCTAAAGGTTTGTACAGTAATGATTTTCGAAATGTTTCCATTTCATCAAAACTTTGTAGAGTTTTCAAATGAGCAAAATCAAACAGTTGCCCACCGGTAGTATAATTTTTGATCCTTTCCGAAGGATCACACTTTCCATTTTCTAACATTGCATCAATGTAAGGTTTACGATCGCCGTCAAACAAAACTTGACCGATACCGTCTGTACAGAAATACACGCCTTCTTTAGTAACATCAATAATTACTGGAACGCCATGCTGGTCAACAAGTTCTTTCTGCATTTCCCATTTAACAACCCGAGGATCATAAGTGTCCTCAACAGGGTCAAGTTTTGCAGTAGGTCCTTCTTCAGCCACTAGTTCAGTTACAGGTTCGGCTGCAGGTTCGGCTGCAGGTTCAACTACTTCTTCAGCTGCAGGCTCATCCATAATTTCATCTAAGTTTGCATCTGCAGGAACCATTTCTAGGGTCATTTCCCCTTCAGCTTCAGTTACTTCAACTGGTTGTTCAGCAACTGCAGTATCAACAGGTGCAAAATAAGTATCGTTAGCTGCAACTGCTTGCGCGTAAAGTGATTCTTGTAATGGTTTATTTTCAGCAAACTGTTTTTCAGTAAGATAAACTGGTTTTGCATCAACAGTAGAATTGTAAACTACCACATTCATTTTAGGGTTACTAACATCTGATTTGATGTTGTACATCCATGGTGTACAAGATGCAAATAACATTGCTGCTCCTGCCAAAACCAGGGATCCTTTTCCAACAAGATGATCAAGATTTTTTCTTATTTTCATTTTTTATTCCTCCAAATAATTATTTAATCACGTAAAAATGCACAATTATACTTAACGCAATCTTTAGGTTGACATTCTTTTTCTTTGTAAACTTCTTTTTCTATAATCTCAGGTGCAGGACAAGTTTTAGTTGGACAAGTTGTCTCCCGAGCAATTTTTAGTTTACTTTCACAACTAGCTAAGTCATCGCTTGCAGTTTCAAATTGTTTTTTGTAACTAGCATTGTCGTCATTATTATTTTTAGCATCAATTAAATTTTGATTACACGTTCGATAAGATTGAAGACACTCATCAAGCGTACCTTTCTTGAAAGCAGCTAAAGCGTCACAGTCAGCAAGACCATCTGCACAGGATCCTAATTCTCCCCATAAATAATCAACTTCGCCAAGACAAGTAAGAGTTGAACCAATGTTAGCAGAATTATCATCTTCACAAGTAGCATAATCTGTTTTACAATCATTATTTTTAATTTGACAGGCAATCAAAGAAAGAGACTTTTTATCTAACGCTTCTCCTCCTGTAGCAATTGTCTCTTTTGCTTTACCTAATTGTAACCCTAAACCCTCATTTGATGTAGATAACTGGTTATTTCTCCGAGTTAAACTTTCATTCTCTTTAACAACTTGAACATAAGCAGGATTGCCTTCAACAGGGACAAACGATTTTTCACCATGATATTCAATGTAAGCGTTAGTTCCAAACAAACTAATTGTAGCTCCTAATAAGAAACCAACAAGACCATATTTCATTTTTCCATTTGATTTATCTTCTTTCATTTTTTCATACCCTCCTGGGCCGTTAACATCTTCAGGTATCCCTGTTAATTCTTCACTTTTTTGTTCCACTGGTTCACTTTTTTGTTCCGGAAGATTAGGTGGAACATTTGGTAGAACAGTTGTTTCTTGTTTTTCATTATCTACAACAACTGCTGCTTCGTAAACGGTATCATCATTTTTTTTCTCAGAATCAGCACTTTCATTAAAATTAGCTTGTTCTCCTGGTTGTCCTGAAGTTTGTTCTTCTGGTATAAACCAGGCTGTATTATCAAAATCGTTATTAGGATTACTTTCCTCTGATGTGGGTTCATCGGTTGGTTCATTTTTTAGAACTGGCTTATCACTAAAGTAAATTTCTAAATATTCAACAAATTCTTTAGTGTTGCCCGGAACTTCTTTACCTTCAACAGTTGTCGAATAAATAATGCCGTCGTCTTTAATTAATGAATCTGATTCATTAAGAGCAATGACAATTTCTTCCTCACTCCTACCTATTTTTTCCACCAATAAATCTATTGTATCGTTTCTATTACCCATATTTAATCCACCCCACACTATAACCAAATTATAAATACTACTCTGAAGTAGACACCCCTATATAAATGTTTTGCAATAATTGTTAAAACGGAGTAGTAACTGCAAGTGAGAGGTGAAAATCGACTAAAAACGAGATTAGAACAGTAAAAAATTAAAATTAAAAACGGTTAAACACATTCAAAAAAGTGAGTATAAAATTCCTAAAGCAAACATAACCATCAAGAGAACACCTAACACTTTTGGAAGATGAATGGCATATTCTGGTTTTCGGTCACCCTGTTTTTTAGCTTTCCAAAACATTAAGATGATAATGATCCCTTCAATACCTCCAGCAATACCTCCCGTAATTGCTAAAGCTTGAATGAACGAGGTCATTCCCGAAATTCCAATTAAGAATGGAATAGAAACAGTAAGAAGAAATGCAACATTTCTGGTTGTGTGTAAATCAATATCATAAACCCATAATAATGCTAACCCTAAAGCTAGAAAAGAAGTACTCATCGAAAATATTGCGAACAAGTTCCCTAACAGTTCCATTATTTTTCCACCAACAACATCACCTAAAGTAGTAGTAGCAATCTGACCAGTACTTGCCCCGGTTACTCCTACAACTACAAAAGCAAACAAAGCGTAAGTAATTAAAGGAACACTACTACCAATGATAATCGCTTTCTTGATCAACTTTTTATTATCAGTACAAATAGATTTCATTTCTGGGATAGCGGCAGCACCAACAAAAGCAAATAAGATTACCCCGTAAGGAAAAAACAATTGAGTTTTATCATAACCAGTAAGGTTTCCAGAATCAATATGAAAAGTTCCCCAGATAATGATGGTGATGATAATTATTAACATTATCGCTCCGAATATTATTTCTGTTTTCCCAACTGATTGTAATCCTAAATAAATCAAAGTTGAAAGGAAAACAAAAAAGCAAATACTGAAAATTAAAGCAACGTTAATTTCAAATCCAATAAAAGATAATGACTTTTGTCCTAAACCAAAAATGTCAGCTAAGACTTTCCCTCCACCAATAAAATATGCAGTTAACGCACCATAAATTCCAAAAACAATAGAAAAAGTCATAATCCTTTTTCCCCATTTTCCTAAATATTTTTCTGCATATCCCGGAAGTTGATGTCTGCCTTTTGTTCTTAAAGCTATTTCACCAATACAAAGATTAATTATTAAAACAGCAACACCAAGAATAGCTAAAATAATCATTCCGGGAATAAAACCGGATTTAGAAATGGCGTAAGGGATACCTAAAACTCCTGCACCAATAATTGTTCCAACTAACGTTGCCGTAGCGGTAATTAATTTTTTATCTACCATCTTTTTTTATGATATAGTAAAGTATAAGTGTTTATATATGTTTTGTAGAAAGTAAAAGCCACTACCCACTGGTCAAGTGCGGGCAAACTATATAAATAAGTTCTACCACTAGAAATAACGAAAAAGAGTTGAAACAAAACTACCAAATTAAGATTTTCTTTCAAAAGATAAAATCTATTATGTAGTTACGTTGGGCTTGCTCTTTTTCTAAACCCCAATCTAAATTAGGCGAAGATTGGAGGTAAATATAAATGAAATATACTGAAGAATTAGCTGAAATTATCGGCATCATGTTAGGAGATGGATGTTTGTGTAAAGCCAAAAAAGGAAATAACACCTACAGCACAATAATTACTTCTGGGAAAAATGAAAAGCATTGGATTAATTACGTTAAGAATCTATTTGCAGACTACTTTAATCAAACTTTTAAAATAGTAGAAATAAAATATGGATTACAAGCAAGAAATTATAGGGGTAATGTTGCTGAACACCTAATAAAAGCTGGCTTACACCATGGAAACAAAATAAACAACAAAGTAGAAATTCCGCCATGGATATTTCAAAAGAGAAAATTCTTATTAAAAGCAGTGCAAGGTTTATTTGATACAGATGGGTGTGTTTACAACAAATACGGAAACTATGCACAAATAGAATTTAAGTTTGGTTGTATTGAAACAACAAGTTCTGTTCACAAAGCCGTTAGTAGTTTAGGATTCAACCCCACAAAAATACAAAGACAAATCCATAGTATTACTGGAAGATTTCTGTGGAGATTTTATCTTTCAAGACAAGGAGAAATAGACTTATTTTTTCAGAAAGTGAAACCCAAGAATCAAAAGCATCAATTAAGATACAAAAAAATAAAAAGTGGGGACACTGGGATTTGAATTTCTGAACAATAAGCATTCACTTACCATTTCCCAGATCTAAGGCTGACTTCAGGGAAAGATTATTCATCGCTTTTCAGCTCATCTCTCCATTACTGGAGGCCCCGATTCTACCAGACTGTACGGACTTAAATCCTTTATACTATGTCCCCACAATTATCAAAGAATCTAGCCTGTTTATTAAGTTTTTTGTTTTTTTATATCCATCTTCTGAATAATACAAATCTTTATATTTTAAACCTCTTTATTTAGGAAATCATGAAAACAACTTACTTAATCTTAACGGCAATTCTTAGTGCAACTTTAAGTTTTGGTTGTAATAAAACAGAACCAGTTCAGAAAGAAGCAAGCAAATTAGAAGAAACCATTAGTAAAACAGAAAAATCAAGTGAACTTGAAAAAGCTCTTGCTAATGAAGAAGAAGCTGTTACTAAATGTGAAAAAAGAAGGGGTAAGGTATTTATTAGCTACGGCAGTAAAGATTGTGCCCAAGGATACGGAGCCAGAGAAATTGTAACTTGTCTGACTGGATCAAATCTTAGTGTTAATAGTTTTGGTTTTCCATGTGATAACATTCCAGAGAATAGCGAGGAGAGATGGATAGCAAATTGCCAAGAAGTTTCTGGTGAAGTAGTACAAAAGTATGAAGCAGAAAAACATCTTTACAAAGATTCTTCTAAGGACAACCAAAGTTGCTTTTGGGTTAGAGAATGCGTTCCAGAAGACCCAAAACTAAGTTGGGGACCATTAGCTGACCTCTTTAAACAAATTCCTTGTGACTTTAGTTCTACTGCTAGTTTAAAAGTCAAAGAAATAAAACATTTCTCAAATCCTTGTTATTGCTCCATTGGTGGCGGCCCTATTTAATTTGAAAACTAAAATATTAAATAACAATAATGAATTCTAACTTATTATGATCCAATTAGATGGTAAATATGGAACTGGAGGCGGAGCTTTAGTCAGAACAGCTCTTGCCCTTTCTACACTAACCGGCAAACCATTCTCTGTTGACAATATCCGGGCAGGTAAAGGAGATGGTGGAGGATTAAAACCGCAGCATTTGCATGCGATTAAAGCCCTCAAAGAGATATGCGGTGCAGAAACTAATCAAGTAGAACTGGGAACAAAAGAATTAACTTTCCAGCCAGGAAAAATCAAACGAGGAGTTTATGAAATTGACATTGGTACAGCGGGAAGTATTACTTTATTCTTGCAAGCAATAATTCTTCCTTGTATGTTTGCTCCGGGAAAAGTCACTTTGAAAGTCAAAGGTGGTACTTGTGGTAAATGGCAAGCTTCAGTTTATTATTTGCAAAATGTTTTACTACCGCATTTACAAAGGTTTGTAGAAAAAATTGAATTAAAAGTTATTAAGAAAGGTTACTATCCTAAAGGTGGTGGAGAAGTTCAATTGGAAATAACTCCTAAATTTAAATTAAATGAACATGATTCATTTGCTGCTTTTTATGAAGACTTAAATTTTAAAACTGCAAAAATAAAATTAACTTCCCAGGGAGAGTTAGAACAAGTTCGTGGCATTGTAAATTTATCTTCAGAACTAGAAGATAAAGAGATAGGAGAAAGAATTAAAAGATCTGCTGAAGGAAGTTTAAAAGAATTAGGAGCCCCAATCAATATTAGAATTGAATATGCAAATACGTTAAATGTTGGTGGTGAGATAGTTCTTTGGGCAATTTTTAGTCAAAATGGAAAAGTTGATTTTGATAACCCTCTGATTCTTGGTGGAGATGCTTTAATTGAAAAAGGAAAACGTTCAGAAGAAATTGGTCAAGAAGCTGCAGAGATGTTAAAGAAAGAAATATCTTCTAATGCCGCTGTCGATCGAAATTTAGCTGACCAATTAATT
>CAZXEM010000004.1:0-29671 GCA_964639875.1 uncultured Methanosarcinales archaeon
ATTCTTTTGGAGGAACCATACTCCACGCCCAAAAATCAGGATAGTTATTAGACATCCATTGAGTGAATTCTTTCTTATTAGGTAATTCAGATAATAATCTGTCTAAAGTTGGTCCTTCTTCTTTAATTTCTCTTATAGGAACATTATTATCTGAAAGTCCAGAACAACCACCAACATAACGACAAGGTTGACAGGGTTTATACACATAACAAGCTTTAGGTTTCATAATAAATTAATTAAAAAAATGATATAAAAAGATTATGTAACTAAAAACTTCAGATTACAAGAAAATCATAACTTATAATGTTCTTTTATTTTTTTAGCAGTATTTAAAGCAGATAACTTAGTATTATTTATCATTAAAGAATCCACATAAGAGATTGTTGAAAAGTTTTTTTCTTTAAGGCTTTTATTCAATTTATTTGAACAAGTAAGTTTCCCGTGTTTTTTCCTTGATTCATTCTTTACTCTTTTTAACAATTCTTTCTGACCACAATCTAATTTAACAAAATAAACTTTAACTTTATTTTTTATTAAAAAATTAAGTAGTTGTTTGAAATTATTATCAGAATTACCTTTAACATAACAGAAAGTAAAAATGAAATCAATTTTCTCTCTAACCATAGTTTGGAACATTAATTTACGTAATTTACGATTATAGACCCAAAACTTTTTGGTACCAAACTCTAAAAAATGATTCAACATGTCAATGGTTAAATGATTATGAAATATCTTAAAATTTATTATTTTACTTAGCTTTTTAGCAACAGTTAATTTTCCGGATGCCGGAGGGCCATAAATAACAACTACTTTCATTTCTCCCTCTCAGCATCCAACAACAATTTCTTCTCAGTCTTCGCTACAGTACGTCTAATTTCATGCACAGCATCCGCATTGGCAGAAATTGAATCAATGCCTTGATGTACTAAAAAGTCTGCCATCTCTGGCCGAGAACCAGCCTGACCACAGATTGAAGTTTTAACTTTATACTTCTTACATACTTTAATCACTTTAGCCATTTCTCCAAGTACAGCGGGGTGCATTTCATCAAACAATTTAGCAATTCTACTATTATTTCGATCAATTCCTAAAGTAAGTTGAGTTAAATCGTTCGTTCCGAAAGAAACAAAAGAAATTCCTTCTTTACACAATTCTTCAATTATCCAACAGGAAGCAGGAGTTTCTATCATTACCCCAAAATCAATATCTTTACATGGTTCCAAGCCAATCTCTCGCATAACTTCTTTAGCTTTCTTAACTTCATCAACATTAATTACGAAAGGTAACATCACCCCCACATTATCCAAGCCAGAATCATGCAATTCTTTAATTGCTTGAAATTCAGCTTTTAAAATCCTGGGTTCATCTAATAAACGACGGATTGCATGCCAGCCAATCATTGGGTCTGTTTCTTTAGGTTCTTGCTCACCACCTTGCAAATTCCGATACTCATCTGAACGTAAATCTGAGCATCTTACCCAAACTGGTTTATGTTGAAATGCTTTAGCAATTTTTCCAATTCCTTCTTTAAGCAAATTAACATAATCTTGATCTTTATCTTGGCGAATATATTCGGCAGGATGAATCTTACCATTAGCAATTATGATTTCTAATCTAACTAATCCCACTCCATCCGCACCAGTAGCAGCAGCCTTCTCTGCCAAATCAGGAAGATCAACAATTAATTTCACATCTGTTGCTGTAACAATTTCTTCCCCACCCGTTGAAGGTTGTACTGAAACAGGTTCTTTAATTTCCATTTTCCCTTCATAAACAATTCCACGAGTGGCGTGAACAGTAATTTCTTGTCCATCTTTTAAAATTTCAGTAGCATGTTCAGTTCCCACGATACAAGGAGTTCCCATTTCTCTAGAGACTATGGCGGCATGACAAGTCATCCCCCCTTCATCTGTAACGATAGCTCCTGCTTTTTGCATTGCCGGAACCATATCAGGAGTAGTCATTTTAGTTACCATTACCTCTCCTTTCTCAATTTTGCTTAGTTCAGAAATATCTTTAATAATTCTTACTTTTCCAGCATAAACTCCTCGAGAAGCAGTTTCGCCTTTAATTAAGATCTTACCAGATTCTTCATCTGCAGAAGAACTATTAACGACTTTTTCCCCTCCTTCTTTTTCGTTTTTCTCTTCTTTCTTCTCTTTGTGAAACGTGGTAACGGCCCTTGCTTGAACAATTAAAACGTCATTACCCTCAATAGCCCATTCAATATCCATCGGTTTTTTATAATGGTCTTCAATCTTTTTTCCCAAGCGAGCCAGTTCTTTAATTTCAGAATCAGGAATAATTTGTAGTTCTTGTTCATTTTTAGGGATGTCTTGTTTTTCATTATCTCCATTTTCATTTCTAAACAAACCCCATTCCTGTTTTTTTATTTTCATAGATTTGATTGCTTTAGTATTTTTATCAACAAGGTAAGTGTCTGGATTAACTGAACCAGAAACAATTGATTCCCCTAACCCATAAACCGCTTCAATCACAATTTCATCTTCTTGATTATTACTAGGATTAATTGTAAACATAATCCCTGCTTTATCAGAATTCACCATCTTTTGCACAATTGCAGAAATTAAAACCTGATCATGTTCAAACTTGTTTTTTGTCCGGTAATAAATTGCTCTCGCCGTAAACAAAGATGCCCAGCAAGCCCTAACAGCTTTAATTACTCGATTTTTTCCTTTGATGTTAAGGTAAGTTGCTTGTTGTCCCGCAAAACTTGCTTCAGGCAGGTCTTCTGCAGTTGCACTACTTCTTACAGCAACAAAAACCTCTTTTGCTTCAATTAAATCGTGTGCTTCTTTATTATCTCCCAACAATTCATAATTGTCAATAATCTCTTCCTTCATTTCTTCAGGAATTTCTGAATCCGTAATGATTTTTTGAACTTCTTTCGCTACTCTTTGTAATGTTTCTGTATCATCTACGTTTAAATCTTTGAGTTTATCTTGAATCTGATTTTTAATCCCTGTTTTTTCAATGAACTCTTTATATGTTTGGGCAGTAACTGCAAAACCATCGGGAATAGGTAAACCAGCATTAAACATTTCTCCAAGGTTAGCGCCTTTTCCTCCTGCTTCAGGAATAGAATCTTTATTTAAATTTTTAAACCAAACAACATATGACATTTTATCTACCTCTTTTTTTAATAATGTATTAAATAGAACTAAATTATTATTTAAACTTATCTTTAATACATAACATTTAATAATATAAATTATACTTATAAGAAGTATGAAACAAAAAACAAAATTAATCTTAGGAATTATTGGAACTATTATTCTTGCTTTGTTCTTAGGAATAATGGGAATATTCGCTAGTTTTTATAGTGGACTTAACATTAAATTTTTAGGTTTAGTGGGTTATGAAGCAAGAGGGGTTTTATTTTTTTACATTGGCGGAGCCTTAGGATTTGTGATGGGCGGAATAATCACTTATTTTGTTGTAAAGAAAAAATAATCATTTAAACTTCCCGCCTTTACCCCATAACCAGTTCCAAAATCCGTCAGGATCATGTCTTCCTCTAAGTTCTTTCAAAACAGCTTGTAATTGCCTGTAAGAGATCATCGCTTTTTCCCGTTTAAACTTTAAATCTGGATCTCCTTCCGCTACTTTTTCGTTCTGGTCAATATACACCACTAGCTGATCTAAAGCTTTTTTTAAATATTTCATTAAAGCGTTAGGAGAATTAACGATAATCGTTTTGTTAGGAAAATATTGTTGTAAATTATTAATAAATTGTTTGATAGTCCTAATATGTTTTAAGTTTAATTGTTCTAATTCTGCAATGAATTTTTCTGAGGTCATAATATTAATAAAAAAATTAATTTAAAGAATCATTCTTCATCAAGATCTTCACCAAAATCGTCAGTGTCTTCAATGCTTTCATCATACATTGGCTTTTCAGGAATCCTTTCAAGAGATTCTTTACTGACAGTTTCAAATTTCTTTTGCCGAGGAGCCCGTTCTTTCTTTTCTAATTGTTTAACAAGTTCTGCAAAGCCAACTTTTTCTAAAACTTTAGTAATTTTAACTTTAACAAAATCACCTTCCTTCGTGTTGGCAACAAATAACACAAATCCTTTAACTCTAGCAATTCCATCACCTTTACCACCGACAGAATCAATGTGTACTTCATATTGTTCTCCTTCTTTAACAGGAGCTGTTCTACTTTCATCCATTTATACGTACCTCCGAATACATAGTTCTATATTTATGAGAATTAGACTGCGACATTTGTATTTATATTAATCATAACTTTAAGTGTTTAAAAGCCTAAATATTATATAAATGTTATGTAAGAAATTCGAAAAAAGAAAAAAAGAAATAAAAAAATTAGTTGATATCAACTAATCCGGGGCTAGTTACTTCAAAACAACATTCCCCATCAGCTAAATTAGGAGCATCGATTAACTTCGCAACCCTACTTCCTTTTCTGCCTTTACGTAAATAAATTCGAAAAGTAGATGCATGGGCAACAATATGTCCACCAATTGAAGCTGTTGGATCACCAAAGAACTGATCCGGCTTAGCCATTACTTGGTTTGTTACGTAAACACAAATGTTATGACTTGAAGCAATCTTAGCTAAAGCATGCATATGTCTGTTTAATTTCTGCTGTCTTTCTGCTAATGTTCCTCGGCCAATATACTCTGCCCGAAAATGGGAAGTCAAAGAATCTATAACTACTAATTTAACATTTTTACCTTGTTCAGTAATTAAACTATCAACTTTCTCAGCCAATAACATCTGATGGTCAGAATTATAAGCACGAGCCACCATAATCCTACTTAAAGCATCTTCTGGAGTAATCCCTGCACCTTCTGCCAATTGAGTAATCCGTTCTGGCCGGAAAGTATTCTCAGTATCAATGTAAACAACAGTTGCAGTAGAATCTTCTTTCAAAGCGTTAACTGCTAAAATATGTCCAATTTGAGTTTTTCCAGAACCAAACTCACCAAAACATTCAGTAATAGCGTTAGTTTCAAAACCGCCACCCATTAAAGTGTCAAAGTTTTGGCTACCGGTAGAAATTTTTACTACTAATTCTCGTTTCTTTAAGATTTCAATACCAGTCTCAAAACCCATCTTCATACTATCACGAGCAGCGTTGATCATTTTTCTACCCACTGATTCTGAAACTCCAGCAGTTTCCGATAATTGTCCCAATGTAGCAACAGCAATAGACATTAAATCACGGTAACCTGCAGATTCTAACTTTTCTGCAGTTGCAGCCCCTACTCCGGGAAGATCTTGTATAGTTAGTTTTTCCATTTTTGGTTCCTCAATTGTTGATGGGACTTCTGTTTCTTCAACTTGAATTTCTTCAGTAAATTCTTCTTGAACCTCAACGGGTTCTTGTTTTTGTTTCGTCATTTTTAATATACCTCATTTTATATATAATAATTGTGCAAGGAGAGAAGAGAGAATAATCTCTCTATGCCTCGCTTTTGAACAACTCCTGTTCATTAAGAACAATAAACTCGTAAGCTTTCTGTAAAACCACACAAGCTTTTGGTAGGTCGTTGACTCTCAAGGAATTGGTAGACTGCCACTGGCCTTCTTTATCGGTATAACTCCTTTCGATGGAAATGGTTCGATACTCAGATTCTTCTCCATTTGGTCTTTGGCCTTTGTTTTTCCAAACCGTAGCAGAAACAGCTCCTGCTCTATATTTTTTTTCTGGGTAGTTTCCTTCTTTGATGGTTTCTACCACTATTTTTTGTGTATTCATTTTATACACCTCTTGCTTTCGCGTTTTATTTCAAACAGATGACAATTATGGCATCTGCGAGGTTGCAACCAGTTTTGGTTACAATAACTCAATAAGCAAACTTCTTTATATAGCTTATCCGCACCTGACCAGTGGACCAGTGGCTTATAAATGAATTTCTGAAACCAAAAAATTTTAGCGATAGAGAAGCTGAGCCACTGGACAAATATATTGATTTCAATAGGGATTTGACATTAGAAAATAATTTTCAATCTTAAAACAATAATTCTTTAATTACCAAAACAATCAAAACTAACAAAATAATAAATTCCCAAACACTGCCAACTCTGATTGGGCCTTTAATTTTAAAATTAGAAAGCGGATAAAATATTCTTATTCCCATAGGGGTTAAAATATCAGCAAACAGATGCGAGGAATAGCCAATTAAAATTGCCCAAGCGTAGTATGATTTCCAGAAAAAGTGAGTTAAAAAAAATAAAGTTAAAGCCATAAAAATAGAATGAAAAATCCCCCTATGTTTAAACACAAAACTAATTACACTACCAATAATCCCTGAAGCTTTCTTAATCTTACTTTTACCATCGTCAATGTCAGGTAAAATACTGCCAAATAAAACTATAAAAAAGAAGATAACTTCGTTTCCACCAGAAAAATAATCTTTTAATAATAAAAAGAAAACAATACCAAACAAAATGTGGGTATGAAAAAGCATTTTAAAAAATGAAGTAAGATAAAGTATTTAACTGTTACCTTTTTCCAACTTTTCTAATTTTTCCAACTCCACTTTTGGATCGGCTTTTTCTACCATTTGAACATTAAATTCTAATCTGTCGAACATTTCGTTTTTCTTCGCACGACCCATTAATTTTATCTGTTCACCTAAAAGAGAATTTTTTACATCTTCAAAAAGTGCTAAATTTTCTTTATAACTCGCAAATTCTTCTTCATTTTTCGATACTAAATGGTTAGTTTGATTTTTCCAAAAAACTGCTCTCGTAGTGCCAGTGCCATCATCTAAAACAAGATTCATAACGTAAGAAAGGCTTGGTTCAACGGAGCCATGCGTATTACAGTTATATGCGCCACCAACTTCAGTTGCCCTTTTTGCACATTGTGGACAAACATTAAAAAACCGGGGATCAAAAAGTTGAACAATAGTACCCATAATTTCCACTCCCGCACTCCCATCTTCAAGTTCAGAAATCTTTTTCCTTTCAAAACTGGTAGTTTGTCGAACAGATTCTATATTAACCCCTTCAGGATTAACTGTAATTTCACTATTATCATTAATGTGTACTTCTTTATTACCTTTATTTTCACGCACGTAAGCGTTTTTAATATCAATAATGTCTTCATCTTTAACATCAGTTAATAAATCAACCTGGTCATTCCAAAATACTATTCTAACAGTACCAGAATCATCACCAAGAATTAATGAACAAACTTTACCTGTAGATTCACCCTTCTGAAATTGGTGGACATCAAATTTTCTCACAACTTTACCCACAGTGGAAACATTTTTCATCCCAGCATAAATTTCTTTAATTTTAAGTTGATTTTTTGTTTGACTTACCAACTCAACACTTAGTTCGTTAGCAATAATGTGTGCTGCCCCTTCCTCACTAATTAATCCAGAAAGTTCATTAATTTTTTCTTTAATTCTATTATCTAATTCATCAGCAGCAAGTTTACCGCTAGCAACAATTTTTTCTTTAATTTCGTTTAAAGGAATTTTATACATTTTAGATTCACCCCTCTTAATCTAAGAGAAAAATTAATGATGTAAATTTATAAGGATTTATATGGTTGAGAATATATTAAGCATTATTACCTCTTAATTATTAACTTCAACCATCTTAACAACTGCAGACTCTAGATTTTTAAGAGTAGAAGTTACTGTAAACAAATAACCATTACTTTGTTTAGGGAATTTAGTTTCGTCAAAATTAATACTAATTCCGCCATTACAAAGATAAGCTTTCTGATTTTCTTTTACGGCTCCAGGGTGACATTTATGGTCTTCAGTAACAATTTCATCTTTAGCAATCTTAATACTTTCTTTAAAAAATCCTGCTCCCAAGGGAACTTGAGAAAATATTTGATTAGCTGTACCCGTTTTGCTTTTTAATGGTAAATAATCAGTATAATAAACAATATAATTTTCTGTAATTTGTAAATGAGGGAATTTAACTTCAATGTTATTATTGATTTTTGTTGCCGTAACATCGTATACAACTAAAGGGATAGAAGGCATAAAATCAAGAGCAAACCGTTTTTCAGCATCATCTTGACCAATTCTACAAAAAATAATTTCTCTATTAATATCCACAAAATTATTATCCTGGCAGGAATCATAATGCCAATTATTTTTTTTATTCTCATCCAAACAAGATTTTAAATCATTTTTGTTTCGACAAGAGTTAACAAGTGATTTTGATTCTTTTTTAATCTTATTTAATTCTTTAAGATAAAAAGCCAAATCAGCTTCAAAACGTGAACTGTAATAATATTTGAAATAAAATGGACTGGTAAGATAACCATCGTAAGCGTTAAAAACATCCATAGAACCAACAACTGCATTTTCATCAGCAACTTGTGGATCAGAATCAGCAATTTTTTGTTTTAATTCTTCCTCAGCTTTAAATTCACAAAAAGTATCCCCTGAATTAAGTACCGGAATATTCTTAATAAGGCCACAACCTAAATCACTTTGTAAACTATTTTCAATAATTTCTCTTGCTTCTGTCCCAAGCAAATCTTGACTTGTTTGCTGAGAAGATAAAATATCTTTTTCTGCATCTTGAAAAGCACGAATAAAACTTATTTGCCAAAGTCCTTTCTGTTCTGTCCCTGCGTCCATATTCATAGTAAAAACAAAAAATAGCCCCAGGGCTGCTAAAACTCCAAAAATGATCCAATGCATTAATGCTGCTTTTTTATTCATTTTTCATTACTCAAATTTGATAGGATTTCCAGATTCATCTATACCCAAGATCCAAGGATTATTAGCATATAAATCTCCGGGACTTCCTCTCTTACGGATATAAGCCATTTGATTTTTTAGTGTGTTTGGATCAATACTTCCTCCTTGAACAACTATCCCTCTCTCCAAAACTAAATAATCATTAACTTCTTGCGTTTTTTTAAGATGGACCATTACTTGTTCTTCATTATTATTAACACTGGAACTTAATACTGTTCCAATAAACATTAAAACAAAGAAAGCTGCAAATACTGTAAAGAGGAAATCGAACATATCATCCATCATGGCTTTCTTCCCACGTGGGAAGATAGCTAAAAAATTGTTTGAACAATTTTTGCTTGCTTTCTTATTTAATTTCATTTTTTAGGCGGTTCTCCAATCCTTTCCTGAACATAAATAAACAACTGATCTTTTGTAAAGGAATCACCGTCCTTAACAAAAACTGTCTTTATTAAAGTCAGGTCATCCTTATTATAATAATTATTAGTACGGATTTTTAAATTTTTATTTTTTAGCCACAAGCCAAAATTTATATCTTTATAGCCCTTCTCCTCTTCTGTCAAGTAACATTTATTTATTTGTTCATTAGTAAATTTACCAATCTCTATGATTCCGGGATAAACTCTTCCGGTATCTGAATCCATATAAGCTAAACATTCCGGAATATTAGTGAAACGCATGGAAACAAATTCCGCTTTCATTTCTAACGGAACTCGAGTAAGTTTGCTACGATAACCCGCAATTTGAATTGCAAAAGCTAAAATGATGATAACAATCATAAAACCAGCGATCATCCAATAGATGGATTTTCGCGCAATTTCGAATTGTGCTTTTTTGTTCATTGTTTTAATTTTAATCTTCATCTTCATTCTCGGCTTTAGGGAAAGGGTTAGGATTGTTTTTTTGTAAATACTGAATTATTTTAATATTTTCTTCGACCGGCTTTTCTCCGGAATATTCGCCAGCATTAACAATAATTGTTGTAGTGGGCATCCAATTATCTTCATCTGGACTCCAACGCCACTCCTTTCTATCTTTATTATATTTATAATATAGCGGGGTGGCATGTATTCCTGCATCGTAAGTATAAATCCCATTAACATCAGGAGCACCAAGTTCAACAGGTACACCTCTACTAATACTTTCACTTTCGCCACATTCTTTCAAAATAATAACATAACCATCTTTTTTCAAACAAACATTACGAACATTTTCAACAGTACCTTCAGCAGTATGTTTTTCAGGAAGGTAAAATGTTCTAATAGCATATTTGATTGTTGGTTCACCTTCTTTGAAAACAGCTACACTTCCAACATCTAAAGAAATAATATAATTTGACAAATCTCCTGGAAATTCAACAACTGCATCTCCGGGAACGCCAACAAGAACATTAATCATCAGCATCAAATCATTAGCGGCATTAACTTTGATAACTGTATCAGACTTAGCATAACCCATCGCTACTTGTAAAGTCATAAAAATAACTGTAATGACTACTAAAACTTCAAAAATCATTAAAATTATACTGGTTGCTTTCTTGTCCATTTTCAAATACTTTAGGTGTATTTTATTCTCACTTTATTAGAATCGGGACCACCAATTTTTTCAATCACGAAATTGATTCTCCTTGTTCCTGAAAAACCGACAGCGTTATCTTCATCCTCATCTTCAGGAACAATTACCCCTCGATCAACAAAGAAACCACCTTTACAAAGATAAGAATGAACATTGTGAGGAACACCAATACCGCAATTTTTCTCTTTATTTACCTCTTTATCTGCAGTATCACCATAAATTAAATCAAAATCTACCGGTTTACATAAAGTTTTAATAGGATTAATGGTCAACTTTCCACCAGAGAGAACAGGTTCAACTTCTCTGAATAAACAAATACAACCGCCTTTATGATCTTTCTTTTCACAAGCAGGAGGCCGATCAATAGTAATAATTAAATCTGATCTTTGCGTAGGAAAATCAATAATATCCTGACTTTCAAGAATAGGTATCAAAATTAATCCTGCCCCTGCAGTAACAAGACCGGCTGCAAAAATTCCTTGAAGAATAGCTCCTTCCTTAACAAGTTCACCAAGAGACTTTTCATTGGCATCCACTGACACTCTTAATCTAGGAGCAGAAAAATAAGCCATCACTGTTTCTTTATCTAAAATAAACATGTTGTTCCTTCGTTCATCCTCTTTACCATTTACAGCAAGATCTTCAGTTTCATCAACAAATAAAGAAAAGTTTTTTTTTGCTTGATCACTTAATCTAAAAAACTTTGAGCTGATGATACAAGCAGGGGCAAAAATAACGATAGCAAGGATTACTGTGGTCAAAAACTTAATCATCAAACCTTTTTTACCACAAGATGAAAAAGTCAAAAAATCATACCATTGATTTTTGCTTACTTTTTTGTTAATTTTATTAAATTTCATCTGTAATTAATTAGTATCTTTTTTCTTACCGATTCCACCTTTACAATCTTCTTTACAAGTAAAAGTATCACATTTATCTTTTTCAACTTTTAGTAGATCATCTTTATCAATACTCTTTGGACAACCATCATAAGTTGATCCTGGCTGACCTTCCGTACAAGGACACTTATCAAACATATCAGCAACGTTATCACAATCACAATCGTTCAATCCACCGATTTTATCTCCTACCGTATCAAAAGCTTTCTCTCCACTACTTTTAAACCAAATAACGATAAAAATAACTACTAATAAAGCAATGATCGCTGCAGAAATTATCCACCACATTTGCGATGTTCCTTTTTTGTTAAATTTTTTGTTTAAATTAAATTTTAATAAATTCATTATTGTTCACCTCTTTTAATTGTTAATTGTTAATTATAATTTAATCTCCACCAATATCTCCATGAACACAAAAGTTTTGCCCTTCCTGTGCATCAGCAAGATATACTGAACTTAATTCTCGTTCTTTAAACATATCTTCAAGTTTAATTTCTTCAATACCTTGAATTGCACCGTAAGTTGCAGTTGCCGTACCAGCAGCAACAGCCACGCCCGCTTTAACTATTGTCCCAGCACCAGCAAGAGCAGCAGTAGCGGTGGAAGTAGTAGCAGCAGTAGCAGCAGTAGCAGTAGCAGTAGCAACAGCAGCAGTACTAGCAGTAGCAACCGAACCGGCAGCAACAGTTCCAGTAGCGGCAGTTACAGGGATAAATATCCCTCCCGTACTTAAAGCTACAGAAGTACCAGCAACAGTGGTGGCAGTTCCCGCAACTACAGTTGTACTCGCAGCAGTAGCAGTTCCAGCAGCGGTTCCAGCAGCAGCAACCACTCCACCACAAATACCTGCCGTTCCTAAAGTACAAAGAATTACTCCTGTACCTACAATAACTACAGCAGCACCAACAGCAACAGTCAACCAAATACTGGCACCGGGCTCTTTATTTTTTGGTAAAAAAGAAATTGTATAAGCATGTCGACCTTGAATAGCAGTAGCTAAATTTTCAAACTGGCCCGGCCCACCATAATATTGAATATATTTGTAATAATTAAGTGAAGATTCTCGAACACACCAATTATCTTTACATTCACGCTTTTCTGCACAATCACCGGTAGTCTCACATTTATGACAATCATCATCAATATCTACGCCCTCACCATCCTCACAAGTAGGAGCAGATTTCAAAGGTTTTTCTTCCCACATAAAATCAGTCAATTCTGCTGGACCAATGGGAACATTATTTTGATCTTTTAATCTCCATTCGTCATTAGGTTTAATATTATCCTCATCAATCATCAAATAATAACAATTAAAACATTGATTTTTTCTTTCATCTAAATCGAATAAAGAAGGAATAGGGTCTACATCTGAACCGTGCAAAATTTCTTCATATCTACCTTCACCAAACATCCACCAACAACGAGCAATTTTTTCAGCGATTTCACGTTTAATAACTTCACGGTCCTTACTTTTAATTTTCTTTTCAATAGTTTTACATAAAACCGGCCCTAACTTAATTTCTCCACCAATTAAAGCGCCGTCTATTGTAATTTGTGTTTTTGCCCGCATGGCAATACTATCATGACAAAGTATTTCTGCTTGTTTATCGTCGGCTTTATCCATAAAGCGATATAAAGTTCCGGCAATCAAAGTAAAAGCAACTAAGGTAATAATTAAACTGACTAAAATACTAGCAGTCATACCTTTTTTACCAATCTTTTTATTAAATTTTATTTTTTTCATTTTCAAACCCTATTAGGAAGTAATTTGTTCTTTGAAGATATAACCATCTGCCGTATCTCGACAACACCATTCGGTATTCGATGCATCATTAAAACAATCATCAACTTTTCTTGCCTCGCAAAGGTACCATCTGCTATTTTGGCCGCAAAGTAATTCTCCGCCAATATGAGGGTAAACAGCAACTTTGTCTGTTAATAAACACATACTATCTTCACCATTTTTTTCAATTTCTTTTTTGGTGTTTGCTAATTGACGATAATTTAAACCGATATAATATTGGTTAGGAATTATTGCCCAACCACAATCATTAGAATCGGGCCAATCTTTTTCGGAAAGATAGAGATTACAACCACCATGATCATAACCATGAGCTTTCTCAAAATAATCATTACAATCCCAATCTTGTGAGGGACAGGGAAACATTCCTTCCTTTAATTCTGAAGATTTTGTAACCCCCATTATACCTCGTTCATCACAAGCAAAATAAATTTTTTCGTTGTCATTCCCACAACCATTACTTGATTCATCATCAGCAAAATGTTCTAATCCGCTATACCGGAACCAAGGTTGTTCCCGTTTATCATTTACCCAAACTTTTTTTGTTCCTTTTTCAAGAATTGCTTCTAATTTACTCAGATTCCTTTGAGCAAATATTTTCTCAGTTCCATTCAATTTTTCAATTTTTTCTTTTGATAAATTTATTTTATCTTCTAATTCTTTCTTTTCATCATCAGTAAAATTTTGATCATCTTGTTTTTTAGGAACCCAGATAGGTTCACTACTATCTTCCTCGCAAAAATAATGTACTTTTTCTTCACCAACATTAAATGTAAAATTCAAACCTTCATTTTCTGATTTACAACCAACCCACTTATTTCCCGCACAAAGTAATAATTCATCCTCATTGTTAGTCCAGAAATGATTATTTAAAAGACACAGAGGGTCCATGTTTTCATATCGTGGCGTAACTGAAGAATATATTTTTGTTCCTGGTGAATTTTTTGGAGGAAGAATTTCTCCAGGCGCGGCTGCAACCCACCCACAATCATTAAAATCAGGCCCATCATCTTCAGAAATTAAAACTAAACAACCTTCATCAGGAGTAGCATAACCACCATAACTTGCAGTAACACTATTTTTAATTACATTAGTACAATCATTATCTTCACCTCGGAAAGCAGAAAGGTGCGATATTTTTTGTTTAATTTCATGAGTTAATGTAGAAACACCTTTTTTACGTTCATCACAATCAACTTCACCGCCAAAAGTTGCTGCATCATCATTAGCAAACAGTTCAATTGCGTCATAACCTTCCGTAGGAGAACATTGTTCTAAACGGTTAGTAGCCAATTTATACATTAATGAATCATCATCAGAAGCATCATAAACAAAATCATTATCAATTCCATCTTTATCATAATTTACAATCCAATTTGTAGGGAAGAAACATATTTCGTTATCTGCACCTTTAAATAATAAACCATCATTTTCAAAATTTTTAGATTCATCGTTAACTGCATTTTTAGGCCAATTTCCATCAGTAATTTTTATTACATTGCCATTACGACCTTCTTCATCATACTTAATAATAAGTGAATTAACTTTTTGATAATAAGGTTTTTTAAATTTTTTACATGGTCCATCAACACAAGCTTTAAAGAAATTTTCTGCCACTCCACCCGGACCAGCAATTACGCAAGGTTTCATTTTCGGAACATCAAACTTGTTATAAATTACTGCTTTCTTCTCATTAATTGTTACTTGAGTACTGTTTTTAGCAGGATTATAAGTAAACGAAAAAACAGCAGTAGTTTCATCTTCACCTAATTCTTGAGAAAAACCGCCAAAACTTTGGAAACAATTAGTTTTATCACTCTTGGCCATCGCCAATAAAGTGTCTTGCAAGGCAGTAGCTTCCCTCAATAAAGTGTTAGATAAACTAGTTTCATCTGCAGAAAGTTCATCCAAGCCAACCGTTATATCAGGAAGAAATTTTTTTGCTCCATCGACAACATCTTTAAGTTGCTGAAATGATCCCTCTGGACCCCAATACATCATCCCCATAATAATTAGAACAATTAACGGAATCAAATAAAAAATAATTTTTTTACTGACAACCATTATAGCAAGTTTGATAACTTATCTAACAAGTTACCAACCTCCGAGTTTAATCCTGCGTACCAAGCAATGATAAAGAAAAGTAAAAGCAAAGCTAGAATGATTAAAACTAATTGCCACATTTCCATTCCTTTTTTTCCTCTAGGGAAAAAAGTCAAAAAATTATGAAAATAATTTTTGCTTACTTTTTTATTTGCTGGAAAAATCATGATGAAATTATTCCTCCCACTTTAAAAATAACAAAAGCAATAAATGCCATTCCCAATAATACGGCTAAAATGATTAAAACTAGTTTAGTAATATCTATTTGTCCCTGGCCCCGTTTACTTCTGAACGGAAAAAATGAAAAAAAATGATTCATTTTATGGAGTTGTTGTAGCCGCTGGATCTGGTGTTGTTCCTGTCTTTTCTTTACACGTACCACCATCACAATTATCAGAGATACATTCTGAATCAAGTTTACAGGAACGAAGATTTTTCTTCAACGAACTTAGACAACACTTTCGTTTACCACCATCATCAGGACAATCAAAAGCAAAGGATTCCATAGAATTCTCTGGACAATCTCCAGTCGCTAATACGCAGTCCCCACCTTTGTTTGAGCAGCTTAACAATCCACCTTCGAGAACGTTAGTCTTATCAGTAAACATAACCATCAAAATGATCATTACTACTAGAGCGATTACAGCTCCAATAATAATCCACCACATGTTCGCGGAAGCTTTACGATTTAAGATTTTCATCTTAACTAACCGCTCCACTTACAACCATTAGATTCGCAAACACCTTTATCAGTACTGAAACCTTTACAATGACTAAGCTGTTCTTCAACAAAAGTGGCTTTAGCTAATTCTTTACCTTCAGTAGAAGTTGCCTGACTTAATTCTAAATCAAACTTAGCTTCACTTACTGCTCCAGGTTGACAATCACCATACTGAATTCTCATTTTTATCAATTCAGTTTTACCTTCCTGACTTAATCCTTTTTCAAAAACACCTAATCTGCCAGTAAAAATCATCACCAAAACTACTAAAACAATTAAAGCTATCGCAGCTACAATTATCACATTCAATGATAAACCTTGGCCTTTTTTAGAAACCATTTATATCCACCTCATTTTTTATCAACATTAACTTAAATAATATTTAATTTTAGATAAAGAAAATCTATATATAAATGTTACGATAAATTCAACTTAAAAATTGGTTTATTTAGTCACAAAGAGATAATTCCCCTTCAACAGTACCTTGATCAGTATGTAAGGGAAATAGTCCAGAACCGTCCTTTTCTTTTTTCCAGCAACCACCTTTACCGCTTTTAATCAACATAATTTGTAATGGATCTGCCTCCAAAGATTCAATTAATTGTAATTTAAACTCATAGTTCTTATTCCACCCACCCAAAGTTTCATTTAATATTTCAGAAATTGTTTCTTCCAAAAAAATACAAGTCTGTTTATTACCGCAACGGTATAAGGAATGATCGCCCTCTACTAAATTATCTTGGTAATAATAAGCACAATCTTCAATTAAATCTTTGCCAACTTGAGGATAAACTTGACCAGAAAAACTTTCTGAACAATCTGGATCATTAATAGTGGTTTTCATCACCGCACTAATTGTACTGTACGCTAATCCTTTCCGGGTAAATATTTTTTTCCCATCATTATCTTTCAATGCAAAAGTAGCCATAAACAACATCCCTAAAGTTATCAAGATAACAATTACCACTAACCCAATCATTTCCATCTGTGCTTTGCGTGAGCGAAGCATGACCAAAAATCTTTGATTTTTCGTGTGTGCCGACTTGTTTGGAGGCACGCCCAAAAAACGCAGTTTTTTCGTGTGTGCTGATTTATCCTTAGCAATCATGAATACACCTCCACTTCCAAATAACCGAGGTTATATTTTTTCTGACCTTCAATCTTACTATCGTTACGTAAAGCAATAACATAATAAGTATTCTCTTTATTCTCCCAAATACGTTCTGTTCCATTTTCTACTTTTTTTACTTTCTGTTTATCATAAATTGTCCAAGTAAGATTACCAGGATAAACTTCAGTAACTGTAATTTTAGCATAAGAAAAGAGGTTAAAATAATAATTTAAATTTTTACTGAACACTTCCTCGGCTTGATTAAGTTTCATAATATCGAAACAGTTATCTTCATGTTCCGCTTCACCTTTAGTACAAATTACTTCTGGTAAGAATAAAGATTGTAAAGCGGCATCCATTGCTCTATTAGCAAGTAATTCCTCCTGCTTTTCACGGTTAGAAATTTGACTATACTTATAATAAAAAATCACTCCAAACAAAATAAGGACAAAGAAAATAAAAATTATCGCAATCGTTTCAGACATTCTAATTTGTGCTTTTCTCCGTAACCTTCTTTGTCTCCGTTGATACTTTTCCAATTTTCTTTTTTTATTTTCGTTCATTTTATTGATAATAATATTTTCCTAATTTAATATAAACTTATACAATCTCCCGTTTCCGATAAAATTCGGTTAGCTTTTCTTAAAGTATCAGCATGAGTTATCAAATCAAAACATTTTCCCTGCTCGCCCTGAAACACAAGACAAGTTTTAATTTGGTTTTGCATCGATCTTAATGAAGTGTAAACATTTTCATCATAAGTGGTTAAGTAACCTAAACATTCTGTTGTTAATGAAGTTTCAGGATTGGATTCATAAAATTCTACAATCTCTGCTAATTTACCACCAATATTTTCACTCATTTTCTCGCCACCATAAACAGCAATTAATTTGTCTAATTTTTTGAAAGCTTTCATCATATTACATTGGTAACTCTCTGGACTACCGGAAAATATTGCGCCATACTTAGCGGCATCCCTTTCTTCATCGATAGAAAGAATTCTAATAGGGTTATCATTAAGTTTTTTCCATACACTACCTTCTTTTTGATAATAATCTACAGTATTTACTCCTAACTTACCAAAAGAAACAGCAGTAACTTTTTTATCTCCCATGGCAAGTAACTTTTCCGGTAATGGTTTTCCCACATCAACATTGGTACCATCTAAATCCACAATTCTTACTTGAAAATTCCCGCCAGGATCAAGGTCGTTCAAATCAAATAATTGTTCCCAATTAATTTTTAACATAGAATTATCTGTTTCAGTAGCGTTATTGAATTCGTTAATAAAACTCACATCATTACCAACCAAAAAATATTTTGTATTCGCTGAAGTTACAAAAAGAAAATCTATAACTTTAAATGGTAAACGATAAGGTAAACTCCAAAGAACTAACCTTGTGGAGGATAATTCTAACGGAGCAAAAAGAGGATTAACAGAATCAGAAACATAATAACTATACCCCGATAAACCAAACTCACTTACTCCGGCATCACAATCAAAATATAAAGTGTAATCTACTAAACCACTAGTGTCAATAAAATTTTTAGTTTTTTCTGATAAACTAGCACCAGTAAAAATCGATTCCATGATGTCTACTACTTCCGCACTTAAACGTTCCTCAGAAGCAGCTTTCTCTTTAACAATGATTCCAATAAAAAATAGTAAAATCATTGCTCCCGCAATCATAATATAAATCCAGTTAAAAGTAACTTGTATCTGTGCTGATTTAGATTTCATTTCCAATTATTAATTTTATTAATTTTATTTGGGTGCTGCTGAAATTTCTGTCCGATCACCTTTACCTTCAATCATAATTGTAAATTGACCGCTTTTAATATCAGTACAATAATAACCTACCCCTTGTTCAGTTTCAATATCAACAATACTGATCTTAAACACTTTTATTGGCACTCCTGCAGACGGTTTTAAAAAGACGTTAGCATCAACTGATTCATAACCACCCTCATCACGCGCTTGTTCCCACATATCACAAGCAAACGCATCTTCTGCACAAAGTTCATCCATCCCATTATTAATCCCCGCAGGTGGATAATCCATATCAACAAAACAAACTTGTTCATATTTTTCAGGAATGTTAAAATCTTTAATTCTTACAGAACCATACTCCGTATAAATTTGTTTAACTGATTTCTCTAACCCGGTTTTAAACTGAACAAATTCTACCTGTTCACCACTATTTAAAAAACCCGCAATTGCTTTATACCCAAAAATCATGATTAACGCAAACGTTAATGCTGCCATAATAAAAATGAAAACTTGTCCAATGCCCATCGCCTTTTTTCCTAAACTCATTTTAATTAACCCTCTTTTCTCTTTTTACTGATTCCTTTTAACTTTGAAAATATATCGTTCGCTTCTTTCTTACTAACAACTTGATGAATTTTTTTATCTTTAGTTTTTTTAGCAATACCTTCTAATTTTGAAAATATCCCTTTCTCTGCAGTTTTCAACCCAGGCTTGATTTCTTCTTTATGTGCAACATAATGATGAGCAAGGTCATGTAACTTTGTTAATGAAGGGGTTTTTCCACGCAAAAATTTGTTAACATGGGGAATTTCTTTTGAACTTTTACCAAATGATCCAAATACTGATTGCCTTTGTCTTTGTTTCGATTTTTGTGCTTTACCTTTTCTTAGCTCTGCCAGCTTATCTTTCCAAGAAACAAAAACTCCCGGCTTAGTTGTAGAAACAGGGGCAGAAATCTTTTGCACCGGTACAGCAGGTCTTGCAGCCATTTTAGAAGTGCCAGTTGACTGATAATAATAAATCAAATAACCACCACCACCTAAAAGCAATAATAATCCTAAGATTAATAATATTCCAGGTAAAATGTTAGATTTTTTACTGGTACTAAAATCTTGAACTCCTTGATCTTTTTCAGCTTCTGCTTTTTCCTCTGCTTCCAGTTCCAGCTCTTCAACAGTTTTTTCATCGTCATCAAGTTTTACAGGGGCGTCAGGGAAGCAAGGGTCATAATTGCCCATATACTCTTCATAACTACTTAATCCGTCATCGTCATAATCTTCTTCAGTATCAGAAACACCATTATTATCAGAATCTACACTAGCATAATTGAAATCGCAAGCAAATGAATCATAAGTTTTTTCCCATAAATCTGGCAAGCCATCACTATCAGCATCAACACTTTCTTCCTCTTTTGGCACTTCTCCTTCTGCACAACCTTTTACATCAGCAACAGCACCACTTTCAGTGTCTGAGCATTGATCACAATGATCCAAGATTCCGTCACTATCTTCATCTTTAAATGAGACCATCTTTTTCTTACTAACATTATTACCATTATTGTCTTCTACCGAATAACAAATCCAACCAGTATTATCAAAAAATATTTTTTCTCCGCCGTACAATGAACTTGCCGCACATAACTTTTCACTGGCACTTTTTCCATAATTAAAATTTTTACAACCAGAATCATCTTCACATTTCATTTCTGCAGTAATAGAAGTACAAGAAGAATTATCATTAATAACAAAATCTACTTTCGGTGTGGTATCATCAAACTGACAAACAGAATAATTATCAGAACTAACTATGAACCCATTACTTTCAACAAAACTACCAGAATTGCCAGTAGCATCTTCAGCTTTAACTTTAATTTTATACTTATGACTATCTTTCAATTCAGTTATTGCTACTTTAATTGGCATCCCCGGACCCACAGTAGCACTCAAAACTGGAGTTGAAGTTTCTAAAGAAGCTGTAGAACTATCCGTTGAACTTGCACCGGTAGGTTTACCAAGACCTTTCATAAGTTGTTGATAATATGCTGAAGAGCCACCTGAAGATTGAACGGAAACAGATTCATCTTCAATCTTAACCACGCCTAAATCATAAATTTCATAAGTATAAAAAGAAATATTTCCTTCGTTGGTATAAACTTGAATTTCCATATCATCACTACCACAACTATAATTTCCATCTTCTACACTTTCAACAATTGGAGCAGAGAAATCTATCACAAAAGTTAAATCATTTTCAACAATATGATCACCCATTGTACATTTAACAGGAATTTTGTAATCGCCTTCTACTAAAGAAAGTGATTGGGTATGAACTTGACTATTAGTGTTTTCAAAAGTAGTGTAAAGATCATCTGATAAACTTTTATATTCACAAATTGCAGTTTTACTTGTCTCAACATTTAAGGAGATGTTTGTTTCTTTAAGATAATCACCGTCTGGCCAAACACTTAATATTCCTCCTAACTGAGTATAATCAACAACAAAAGTCATGATCTCCATCTCGGAAACATCACCCGCACCGTTTTTACAAATAGTATTAAATTCATACTCGTTTGTTAAACCAGTAAAAGTATTAACATAAAAATCCATTTGATGGTTCTGATATAATAATTTATCAATCCCAGAATCCGCTGCAGGAAGATCTGCTTCACTTCCAGGAAATGCCAGATTCATTGATTGATAATCTGTATGGCCAGCATCACTATATTTACATAAAGTTTTATCATCAGTTTCTGTAAACAAAATTACTTTGTTACCTTCCACAAGAGGATCTGGATCTGCATAAGCTTCAGTAATTTCTGGAGCGGTAGGATCATATTCCAAATACAATTTAGCCTCTGGTCCAATTTCTCCCTCTCCATTTTCACATTGAATATAAACTGCTTTTATCCCACCATCATCATCATAATCTGAACTGCCCGTACTTTTAGGAAAATCAGGTAAAGTATAACGGTTATCTGCACCTGCTTCTAAAATTTTAAAACCGGGCATATCATTATAATTAAAATTAGGTGAAAAATCAAATTTACAAATGTTTGTCGGCACTTTAGTAAAAAACTGCCATTCAAATTCTGGTAAATTACTAATTCCAAAAACGTTATCAAGATAATAATATGGTTGAGGTTTTTCTAAAGAGATCCCATAACCATCAATAATTAAGTTTCCACACGTTGGTTGATAAACTGGGTTATTAGCACTATCTTTTGAATAATAACAAATCTTGCTTGAATTTTTTAATTCTAAAGTTTCTGTGTACTCTTCATAACCGGCATTACCAATAAATTCACACCCATCTCCGAGACAATAATAAGTTTTATCACAATCAAAACCTTCCGCAGAACAATCAAAATCTACTGAAACAGTTTCAATAAAAAATTCTTCCCAATTGTAAGCAGTAGGTAATTCTTCACGTCCACCTTCCATTAAAATGATTTGCACAGACGGAGGAGTGAAATCTATAGTGAAATCAAAATAATCTTCATAAGCACCCTCTGCAAGAAGCTCATTACAAACAATTTTATATTCCGATGAATAAGTTTTTTCAATAGGAACAGAGACGGGAGAAGTTTGATGTTCTTTACCTTCTTCATCACTAATAAAATCGGCAACTTTTTCATTATCGGCAGATAAATATAAAGCACAAGTTGCCCCTACAGAAGTTGTTGCTTGAAATTCTATTTCAGTTTCAGCAACAGCTCCGCCGGGCAAGGGATAAACAATATCAATATTTTGTTCTAAATCAAATGTATAACTTTTACTTTTAACATTAACATTCCCCTGTTTATCTGTACAGGTTACGTTAAGATCAAAATTGACACCTTTCAGATTATCAAAAGTAACTAACTTTTCCTCTTGATCGGCTGCAGCAGATTTTGAAAATGTTCCTCCGGAAGGAACAATCTGTTTCAAATCAAATGAACAATCCATCAGTTCGTTCATTCCGTCCAAATAAACAGTTAAAGTAGTAACATCTGCAATAGTATCAATATTTTCATTAATCTCAAATTGTGGTAAAACATTGTCAACATAAACAAAATGTTCTTGAATTTCTTCTTGATTAAAATATTTATCTTTTGAATAAAATTTTATCCGATAAGTTTTACCATTAATTGGTTTATTCTGTAAAAAACTGGAATTAATTAAATTAACAACGACCAGTTCATCAGTAAGTTTACCGGGGTAAGAAACTTCTTGAAAATCTTCAGTAGCGCAAAAACTTTGCGCTTTCGGATCAGCGCTCACTAAACAATACCCTAAAACGCCCATTTTATTTTTTTGATTAGAATATTCATGATTATCATCACTACCTTGAAAAGTTAAGTTTGAATAAGCATGAGACACAGTATTTATTCCCTCCGGGATGATTTTTGTTTGTGGTGACGAATGGTCCATTTGGCAGGAAACTCTCTCGCCAGGATTAGTGAATATTTCACAATCACTTACAGTATTACCATCACCATCTTTAATACAACTTCCCGCTCCGCCAGGAATACCTTCCCATAAACATCTGCCCCAATCACATTGATCGTTTGATAGAGTTATTTCTCCGAACGGATTTTTTTTAACATTTTGTTCACCATTACATTCAAGTCCCGTATTGTAAGCATAACAATTAGCATCTTCATCAGGATTATCACCACAAGCATCACAAGAACTTAAAGGGGTAGCTTTATGGGTTGGATTAGAAAAACACCTTCCTAAAGCAGAACATACTTCAGCAGTACAATAATAATTTTCAAAAAGTGTTGCTTGAGAACTGCACAATGAACATTGATCATCTTGATCATATTCTTCTTCAACACAATAACCAGCACCGGTTTCTTCAGTAACTAATTCTGGAACTTCCATCCCAAGGAATAATAAATCGTAACTAATTACACTTACCTCTGCACTATCTTTCCAAACACATTTGTTACCCAAACAATTATTAATCCCGCAAGCATCTTTACTCTGATAATCAAAACAACTTTCAACCTCTTTACAACTATTACATTGGTCAGTAATTGTACTAGTAGAATCGTAATAACAATAATTTTTTGCTCCGTCTTCTAAAGGATTAGAATTACCGTAACAAGTTTCAAATTCGTAATAAAGGCCGAAAGGATCAGAAAATGTTTGACAAGCACCCGCACTTTTACATTCTGCATCCCTTGCCCCAATCCGAGCACAATAATAATCTTCACCGGAAGCGTCTCGTTCTGCACAATTTAATGATTGAATAATCTGATTCTCGTTATTACAGGTGTAAACAGTTTTACGCTTTTCTTTAACTCCAACAATACAAAAAGTTTCCCAGCCAGTATCTTCATGGTAACGAGATTGACAATCTTTATTACCTAAAGTAATAGTTTGTTCGTTAGCAGTTTCAGACTGTAAACTAGATTCATAAACAGCAATAATGGTGTAAGTATAAGTTTTATCCCATTCAACATCAGCATCAACTTTAGAATTTTCTGTTGGTGATGCTCCTGCAAAGAACTCACCGTTTTTATTAATGATGTAACCAATAACTTCCGGACACGGTTTTTTCCATTGTAATTTAACTTCCTTCTTTCCAAGAACGGGACTGATAGAAAATTCTTCAACATTTTTTTGTGGACTATCACCTTCTTCGCTACACTCTCCAATGTAAGTTGTTAAGAACAAATCTTTTTCAATGGCTTGTCCTGAGGAAACACTAACAATTTGTGGTTCAAAATTATAATTTTGATAAGTTGCAGAGATCTCATGTTCAACAGCTTCTCCAGTTTCATCATCTGAAACTTGAACTTCAATTTCATAAGACCCATCAGGATATTTTGAATATCCTTTAAAATTTCCGTCAAGATAAATTTTTGCCCCATAAGTAGACTTATCACCAGTATCAAGTTCGCCATTATTGTTGGTATCCAAATATACTTTACCTTTGACTCCTTGTAAATCTGCACTTTTAAGTTTAAAATTTAAACTGAAATTTCCTGCTGCTAATGTTAATGGTTTTTCTTCAGATTGATAACCAATTTTACTGGCAGTAAAAATGTACTGGCCGGAAGGTAAATCTATAACTTGATATTTTCCTTCTGCATCTGAATAAACTTTATTTCCGGTTGGACCGGTCAAAGAAACTGTTGCCCCCGAAACAGGTTGATTACTATCATCTTCAACAACACCATAAACTTCAGCCACACCCACTGAAACCGTTAAAGTAATATTTTTGTTCAATGTTTCGCCAGGACTTAAAAGAACTGAATGAGATAAAGACGAATACCCTTCTAAGTTCACTTTAAGTGCATAACTCCCCGTATTTAATTCTGTAAAAGAATATTTCCCAGAATTATCTGAAGTGAATTCTTTTTCTGCACCTTCAAGAACAATTTTTGTTTGCGCTAGGGGTTGACCTTCTTCGTTAAAAATATATCCAGAAATTTCACCTTTTTCAGTTGTTACACCACAATAAGTAGTAGTACAAGTATCAGGATTCATTCCAAAAGGATTAACAAAAATTATATCATTAAGATTGTATTTAGATAACTGTTTTTTAGCTTTATCATCACATTGAAACTTATTTAAACCATACTGACAAAATTCTATTTTTTCAATTTTACAACAACCGGGCGTGCACCATAAATCATAATCTTCATCAACAATAATTTCTCCGCCTAACTGAGTACATTTACCTTTGCTATGAATCTGACAATCAGTATTACAAGTACCTTGTTGACAATCATCAATCTCTGAACAATCAGAATTAGGAATAAAATGTTCGTTCAAATCACAATTATTACAATCATCTTGAGCTTCCTGATTAGTTACGCCAGCAACACAATACAAATCTTCGCTAGCTTGTGGATAAACATAACAACCTTCAACTACAGAAATTGAACCCCCTTCTTCTTGAGAATAAGATAAGTAAACAGTAGAAAATAGGATAAACAAAAATAAAACTACTAAAATCAAACCTCTTTTTTTACTAATCATTTAATATACGTTTAAATAAAATAGTATTTGTTTATAAATGTTCCGAGAAATGAGTTTAAGAAATTTTCTTAAATATTAACTTTTTTTTACAATCTTTTTCAGTTTAGAGATCACATTTTTAATTTCTTCTGCCCGCTTCCGATCTTTTTCACTAACTTTATTTACTTGTTCCGGGGATTGTTTTTCTTTTCCCTGATTTTTTTTTATGGGACGAATTAATTTTTCCAATTTTTCTAAAGCTTTAATTTCTTCTTTTGGTAAAGTTTTCTTTCTAAACTTTTGTTTGATTATTAATTTTTTTAACTTTTCAAACTCGTTAGGTTTAAGATTAGGATAATCTAATCCAAACTCAGTAAAAAAGTCTTGCCTTTTCCTTTCTTTAGATTTATGTTTTCTTTTTTCTTTAATTTTTTTAATTATATTTTTCTTTTCAGGATTAGTAGAAAAGAAGTTTCCCCAGCTGTAAAGTTCGGGATGAATTTTAAATTCAGAATAATCTTCAGTGTTTGTTTTTTTTGAAACAGGAGATTCAGTTTTCTTTTTTAATGAGGCAAAACTTTTTTGTTTAAAATGAATGTAAATAATAAAACCAATAATGCCAAAAATAACAAATAACATCCAAACTTTTCCAATGCTCAAATCTAACTGAGGGAGTTCAACTTTTTGCTGATTAGTTTGAGAAATAGTTTGGACATCATCATTTTCTACTATTGCAGAAGAATCAGTTATGGGATTGACCTCAGACAATAAAGCAGGCAAAATTATTGGTTCAGAAACTTCTTCCAATTCCACTGTTGGGTCTAACCCAGATAATTGAGAACATTTTTGTAAACATTGTTGTTGAGTAAGAGGATTATCAAAACTGAATTGAGTAGTATCTTTGTTTTTTGCATCTATTTCGCAAAGCCACTTATTTTTTTTATAACCGCAATAATCTCCCGCATAAGAATTAAATTGGCAACAACCAGCAGAACACCATTCTGCTTCACCATTGTCAGGAACAGCACCGGCATTACACTTACCCAAATATTCTTCAGTGCAAGAACTTTTACAAAAAACTTTTTGGCAATGAGGAAATTGATTAGCATCTTGACAATTTTGATTAGAAAAATATACTTCTTGCAATTGACAATCTCCTGCTAAAACGCATTCTTCATTTGCTTTATTAAAATCTAAATCAGTACAATAAAAAACACTTTCTGGATAAAGGAAACAACCAGATTCTGCTTGAATGAATGGAATAAGTAGCAATGAAACTAAAACAAATATCCAAGATTTAAAATAGAAGGATTTCATTTTAAGTGCAAACTCCTCCACTACAAGATTCACCAGATTCGCATTCACTCTCAGTATAACCACTACCTGGTTCCTCGCAAACAAATACATCACCCTTATGTTTTTCTTTCTCTGTTTCTTTTTCATCATCAGAAAGACCTTCATCATCAAACTTTTGATTATAATATTTTTCTATCTCGTCATTAAAACAAAGAGGTCCACTAGGAACACATACTTGCTCTTGACATTCTCCACCTGAACAAAATTCACCACTAGCGCAAGAACTTTTAATTTCAAATTTTGTTCCTTCGTCGTTACATTCAACAATATTCTTTTTCTCATTATCACAAGCAAGCTGGCCAGGGTCACAAATTTCCGTAAAACAACCGCCATTCTTACAAGTACCTTCGAAAGAACCGTCAAAATTAGTATCGCAAGGTTTTCCTTCATTGGAAGAACTGCAACCACACTTAAAAGGGAAATTAGGGTTATCTTTTTCGTCAAGTAATTGAATTTTTTCTGCTTCGTTATTAATATATTTTGAAGGGAAGTAAGTGTTTGGCTCTAATCCAGTATAAGTTATTGCAGAAGTACAAAAAATGTCACAACCCATCTTTCCGTGACACCAACCTTCGTTTTCAATTAATGAAAAAGAAAGTTCACCCTGACAAGTTTCAGCAATATCTTCACAACCAGGATAATTGGGATCATCATTATAACCACAAATCATAGTACTGTTAATTAATTTAGTTTTCCTTTCACCTTGACAAGTATTACCTCGCAAACCATCACAATACCTAAACTCTTCTTCTAAAAGATAACCCCCATAATTATCCAAATTAGTGAACCCCGTAATGCCATTGTAACAACCATCTAAAGGATTCTCAAAACAGGGCGTATCATTTTCAGTTTTTAATTTCCAACCAAATGGATTGTCAGGCTGGCCAGCACAACAACTGTGTGTAGATTCGTAAGGATTTACTGCTGGATTAAGATCTTTAAAATCGCTAAAATTAGTTAAGTTATTATTAGTTTCATCAATCCCAAATTGGTACTGGTGATACTTGTGTTGCGGATTATAAGCAAAAGGATATTCGGGATTCTGGTGTGGAAGACAAGCTTTAACAACAACAGGAATTTCTACAGATTTAGTACTGTTAAAACTTTCACAATAACTTGAAGATAATGAAAGGTTAAGTAAACCAAATTCAGTAGTTTCTTTGAAATTTCCAAACTCTAAATCTTCATCAAGTAAAGTTTTCCAATCATTAAGTTCCTCTTCATTATAATCATCAATATGACAAAATGGATGCGTATTTGCCCACGGAAAACTAAAACAATTATTTTGCCCATAAAGATTTACAGGTAAGACAGTAAAGATATTTTCACTATTTTCCTGATTGTTATAATTAATAATAACCTCTCTGCTAGCATCCAAAGAACCTTCAGGTAAAGTAATGTTAACAAAAGCAGGATCTTCATTAGAAACTAAATAAACGCCACCATAAAAAGTAACTAAATCTTCATAAGGGTGAGATAAAGAAAGGTTCATCGTCATTGGTTGATCAAACAAAATTCTTACAGTTTGCCAGTCATTTAAATCGTGTTCATCGCTAGAATTAGCAGTAAGATTATAGAAACCAGCAGGTAAAATATCCAAATCATTTTTACTAACATAAAAATCTTTCTCACTAATTTCTGTTGGATTAATTGGAGAATAATCTTCAAAATTAAAACTAACATTATCTTCGTCAGGGTCTAAAGCAAATAAACTAATATTAATTTCTCCAAATGAAGAATCTTCGTCTTTGATAACTAAGTAATCATACCCCCCTCCGATACATTGAGAACGATTAACATAATCTAATGCCGGTGCTCGGTTCTGTCTAGCAATCCGGAAAAAATATTGAATTGGTTTATTGATAATGGTATGTAATGCAGGAGTAAATGTATAAATATTATCACCATTAGGCAACTCTTCACTTTGCATATCCACTGCCAAATTTTTGTAATTGTTATAGTTAAGAATACTTCGGTTACATAAGTAATAATTTTTATTTTCTTCACAACCAGCAAATTGGACAGGATTAGCGTAAGTAAAATAATGATTTTCTAAAACTTCCTGACTATAATTAAAATCTAAAAATTTGTAATCATTCTCTAAAGGTTTACCAACAGTAGCAGAAACAAGTTTCTTAAATTGAGTGGGATAAAAAAAATCAAACGTAGATAAATGAAAAAACTCTTCACCACCCAAAACAAATTTTAAAGGATAATCAACATTAACACTAATCCCTTCGTCCTGAAGGTCAAGTTTCATTTTCATTTTAGTAGTTTCAATTTTAGCTTTACTAGAAATGTTAGTTTTAGTATAATTATTTACGCAAAGAATAGTTTTGTCAATTAAATAATTTTTTAAATCGCTTTCAATAGTGTTTGGTTTCAAACCCAAAGTTCCAAAACCAAGATTAATGTTTGGAAATTGGTACTGACAAAAGTGTGGTGAAAAAGTTTCGTTAGCACAAGGGTAAGCATTAAAAAAGTTATAATGTTCTTGATTAATTCCATAATAAACTCTGCCTCCTTCCTCGCCCGGTAAATAAGTTATTCCTGAATAACCTTCTAAAAAAGAAACTTTTCCTCCAGGTTGATCATCCCAAATCCGACCTTGTTTACCAAGCAGAATTAATCCACGTTCAAGTTCATCAT
>CAZXEM010000005.1:0-27960 GCA_964639875.1 uncultured Methanosarcinales archaeon
CCTCAAACCCCTAGTTTTTACCAAAATCTAACAATAAAAGAAAATATTAATTATTTTGGTTCACTTTACGGTCTTTCAAGAAGGTCAATAAAATCAAATACGGAATATTTACTAAACCTTCTTGGACTTACTCAATCTCAACATGTAATTGCTAAAAAACTTTCGGGAGGAATGCAAAGACGTTTAGATATCGCTTGTGCTTTGATCCATGATCCAAAAGTACTGATATTAGATGAACCAACCGCAGATCTTGATGCAATTAATGCTAAAAAAATCTGGAACCTGCTTAAAATAATTAACCAAAGAGGTACCACAATAATTATTGCTAGTCACCATATTGCTTATTTAGATAACTTTTGTGATCGAGTTTTGATCTTAAAAGATGGCCATATTGCGGCTATTGGAATGCCTGATGAAATTAAAACTAAAAATGCTCCGGAAGAAAAAATATTTTTTAAATCTACTCCTGGTAAATATGAAAAAATCATTAAAGAACTTGCAAAAAAAGTTAAAACCAAATTAGATTATGAAATTAAAAACCAGGCCTTGATTATCCATTCCCATAAACCAACAGTGATTACACATGAATTATTACAGATATCGGAAAAGTTTAGAGAACAAATAAAAGATTTAGAGGTTACTAAACCAACTTTAGATCGAGCTTTTATTATGATCCATAAAGAAGAACAGATAGAGGAAGAAAATTTTATTAAAGGAAAAGAAGAAGAAGAAGAACCAGAAAAAAAGGAAAAGAAGAATGAAAAAAAAATTCAAAGAAGAAAAGTAAAGAAAAATAAAAAAGAAGTAAGGGAAGTAAGAGAAAAAAAGAAACAAAGAAAAAAAACATCATCTTCAAATCAATTAAGTCAAGAACAAATTGAAATAATCGATCAAAAAATCAAAGAAACAAAGAAAAAATATAACCTAAAATGAAACTATTAACAATAATTTTCAAGAACTTTAAGATTTTATTTAGATCTAAAACTTCTGCATTCGTTGTGTTATTAGGGCCATTATTAATTATTGCCCTAATCAGCCTTGCTCTTTCAAATACTGAAGAGTTTCAGATTAATGTGGGCATTATTGCTCAAGATAATGAAGGTATGACTCAACAGTTCATTTCACATTTAGAATCAGGAAATTATAAATTAATTAATTATTCTACCATTGATGAATGTACAGAAGAGATAAGATTACAAACAACCCATCTTTGTATTAGTTTCCCGGAAAATTTTAAAATTGATAATAGTGATGAGATTAAGGAGGTACAATTTTATGCAGACAAAACAAGAATTAATTTGGTAGAATCCATTGTGTCCTCTGTTAAGTCTACAATTACTGTTAAATCCGACGAAATTAGTTTAGGATTCACAGAAAATATTTTAGAAACAATAAATGTAACTTCAAATGAAGTTGCTAAACAAAAATTAATTTTAGAAGAGATTAAAGAAAAAGCCAGTGGATCTGAAAAAAATATTGAAAAAATAAAATCTAATAGTGAAGAAATAAGTAAGAATTTAGAAAGTTCTAAAAATGAACTTAAGAATGTTAACTCGCATAATGATGAAATTGAATCTTCAATGAATAACTTAAAAACTAAAACTGAAACGTTGTTAACCGATTTAGATAAGCTTTTAGATACACTTGAAGATTCGGGAACTGCCTCATCAAGTACTAGTAAAGTTAGGACAGATTATAACGCAGTTAATGACATTTTAGAAACAGAAACGAATGATATTAAAGAAGGAAATGACGCATTAAAAAATATTGTTGATAATGTAGATGAAACTATTAATTCTGCAAGCAATTATGACATTAAAACTTTCGCTAATAATGCCAATACCGAAATGAGTGTTATCTCTGAAAAAATTATAGAGATAGAAAATAAAATAAAAACCATTGAAAACAAAATTTCTTTACTTGAAGTGACTTCAGCAGAAAACATAATTAACCCATTTTCAATAAAAGTCAATTCTATAGCTTCAACTTCTGAAAGATCAACATTTATGTTCCCATACTTTGTAACTTTAATAATTCTTTTTGTAGGCATAATGCTTTCAAGCACATTAATAGTAATGGAGAAACAGTCCCGGGCATTCTTTAGAACATTTACAACGCCAACAAGAGAAGTTTATCATATTATTGCCAATATTATTACTAATATGATAGTGATTTTATTACAGCTGGGATTAATTGTCATTGGAGCAATTTATTATCTTAAAATACCTGCTTTAAACAATTATCCCGTAACTTTAGTAATACTCATTTTAAGTTTATTATTTTTCATTATGTTGGGAATATTACTGGGATATATTTTTAAAACACAAGAAGGAACAAACATTGGTTCTATTTCTATTGGGAGCATCTCCATTTTCTTATCAAACTTAATCTTACCAGTAGAATCATTCCCAGAAATTGTAAGAAAAATGTTAATGTTTAATCCGTTTATGCTCTGTTCAGAACTGTTTAAAAAATCAATGTTATTTAGTGCAAGTTTTAAAGTTCTGCAAAATCAATTAATTTTATTAGGAAGTTACTTAGTGGTAATAACCATATTAGTGATAATATTTTATATGATTTCACTAAACAAATTTTTAAGTGTTATTTCAAATAATAAAATTCTTAAAAGGACCCATTTTACAAATGACAATTGTTTACGATTACAAGATGGAACACTTCTAAAAAATAAAAATGATTTACTTCACGCATTAAAAGACATGCAAGAAGATGAATATATTCAGTTTGTCCATAACCACCATAATGAATTTGCATTATGGATAAAAGATTCTTTCAAAGACAAAAAACTTGCTAGGAAAATTAAAAAAGCTAAAATAAAAGATAAGATTATTGAAGTTTTAAAAGAAGACATCAAAGAAGAGATTGAAAAAAATAAAAAGGGATAAAACAAAAACCCTAATAACCACGCTATTATGCAATTAAATAACCACTATTCTTTTTAGCAAAATCCTTTGCCAAACCTAATTTAAATTCGTTTTCAGCATAAATGGTGTAAAGAACCATTCCTTTTTTCACTAGATTATGTACTTTATGATTGATATATAATCCTGAACCTTTGTCTTGTGGTGCACCAGCAATTCTAGCAATCTTAGAAATTATTTCGTTATTAATTTCTTTTACTCTACCAATTTTTTTAGATTTTACAACATACTGATAAGAACCAAGTTTAACTTTTTTCTGTTTACCTTGCATTTGAATGATTTCGTTCATCTTCTTTAAAGCTTTACCACTATCAAGAATTTCATGTGCCGCTTTTATGCCTTTACCTTTACGATATTTACCGGTCATTTCTAATAAAGCACCAGACATCATCAAAGCTTTATGTTTCAAATCTTGTGGTGCCAAAATATCATTTTTTAAGACCTGCATAACGTCCATCGCTTCCAAAAAGGGACCGATACCATTACCTATAGGTTGAGTCCCATCAGTAATAATTACTTTAACATTCATCCCTAATTTTCTACCAATCATTTCAAACATTTTTCTAAGATGTTTTGCTTGTTTCCAGTTTTTCGCTTTGACCTGTTTACCCATGGGAATATCTATTAAAACATGGTTAGCAGAAACAGAAAATTTTTTTGCCATCACTGACGCTAATAATTGCCCTTCTGCATCAATTGATAAAGGATGTTCAACTTCAATAATTTTATCATCTGCAGGAGCAAGATTCATTGAACCGCCATGAACTATACAGGCTTTAGCTTTCTTGACAATTTGTTTAATTTTCTTTTCAGGTAACTCAACTTTTGCTAAACATTCCATTGTATCTGCGGTCCCTGCAGGAGAAGTAATTGCTCTGCTGGAAGTTTTAGGTATAGTGAAACCCGCTGCGGCAATAATCGGAATCACAACCATAGTTGTTCGATTTCCAGGAACTCCACCAATACAGTGTTTATCCAAAGTAATTCCAGGAAAGTTTAATTTATATCCCGTTTTCACCATTGCCCGAGTCATATCAATAACTTCTTCATTATTCCAACCTTCAATAAATCCTGCGGCAACGAAATAAGTTTTTTCTATATCTGTCAATCGGTCATTAGTAATATCATCAATGATATGTAAAAGTTCGGTGTAAGATAATCTTTTTCCGTAAAGTTTACTCCTAATATGTTTTACAGATTCGGGTTTACCCGTAAATTGTAGTTCCACATTTTGATTTTTTTTTACTTCCAATTTGTCCAAAACTTCTTCAAAAAGTCCAATTTTTCCTTCGGGAACCGCTCGATTACTTTCAGAAATGTCTAAAATGCAAACCTGTTCTATTTTATTAGTTTTAACTAAAATCCGGTCACCAGAATGTAAATCTAATTTATGGGCATCTTTTTGATTAAGAATTACTACTAAAGTACCACCGGTAGCAATGTCCATATCTTTAACTTTAAATTTTATACGATGATTTTGCTTAGATTTCATACGCTAACCTCTTTTTATTAATATAAAGAAAGTTGGTTTTGTTTATATAGTTTTTTGTTTAAGTTTACCAAACGACTAAATTTAAATAGCAATAAGTATTTATTAACAAATAATGAGATCAATAAAAACGATGAAAATAAGAAATATTAAAAAAGAAGATAAAGAACAGATTTACTTATTAGCTAAAGAGGAAGATGAAATATTACAAAAATTTGCTTCTTTTCCCGTTTATGAGGTTAATTTTAATAAAAAAATGTTTGAAAAACTTTTTAATTCTTACTTTGAAAAAAATCATTTATTTATTGGGATTGAAATTGAAAAAAATATTATTGCCATTATTAGTGGCTATATTAAAAATGCACCCAACGGAAACGTAGGTTACATTGATAATATGTTTGTTTCAAATGAATATCGAGGACAAGGTTATTCAACAATATTAAGAGATGAATTTTTAAAATGGTTAAAAAAGAAAAAAATAGAATATTGTCAACTTGATGTTTTAGCAAAAAATCATCATGCCGTAGAAATATACCAAAAATGGAACTTTAAAATTGATGGTTTACAAATGACTAAAAAAATTTAAATTATAAAAAAAACAGAAGATAGAAAAATAAAAATAAATAAAAAAAGTTAAAAAAGAATGAAAAATCTAAGACCCAAGTGAACCTTGACTTAAACCCTTTCTTTCAACGATTTGTTTACGAACTTTGTCCTGTAATTCTCGAGGTAACATTTCGAAGCTCTGGTCAACAAGTGAAGAATTTCCACGACCACCAGTTGCACTTCTTAAATCGTTACTCCAACCAAACAATTCCGCTACTGGTAACTTTGCTTGAATTACGTTCATGTCACCTTCTTGTTGCATGTCTAACAATTGTCCCCTTTTCGAAGAAACAATCTTAGAAACTTCTCCAACATAATCGTTAGGTGCTTCAATCCTCGTAACTTGCAATGGTTCGTATAATAAAGGTCCACCTTGCATCATCGCTGCCCGGATACCTTCTCTAACTGCAGGATACACCTGTGCAGGACCTCTGTGAATTGCATCTTCGTGCAAAGTACAGTCCATTAAACTAACTTTAACATTTATGCAAGGTTCTTTTGCTAAAGGTCCAGCTTTCATAACATCTTCAAAAGTATCTAAAAGCATTTCCATAATCTCGTTGATATGGACAATACCACGAGTTTTATCAATAAATATATTTCCATTAAACTCACACTTAACATTACCAGCTAATTTAGTATCCCAACCACATTCGTCTCTTAAGAAACTGATAACTTCAGTATCTTTCTTCTTGAATCGACCATTAGGCATTTTCCTTTCCCTAATACCTGCCATAACGTCTTCTTCTAAAGGTTCAACTATAAAATAAAATTTGTTATGTTTATTTGGAGATTTACCTTCTACTTCAGGACTGGTTTTAGTGATTGCTTCCCTATAAACAACAATAGGCGGAGATGTTTTAACTTCAACACCTTTCTCTTTAATTATTCTATTTTCAATAACTTCAAGATGTAATTCTCCCATACCATGCATTAAGTGCTCACCGGTTTCTTCATTAATTTCAATTTTAATGGTTGGATCTTCTTTTTGTACCTGCCTTAAAACTTCAATCAATTTTGGTAAGTCGCTTGGCCTCTTAGCTTCAATTGCTTTAGTAACTACTGGATCAAAAATATGTTTTATTTCTTCAAAAGGATCTGTTGCTCCCCCCGTGGTAACAGTTTCTCCAGGGATACCTGCTCTTAAACCACCAACGCCAATAATGTTTCCTGCAGGGACGTTGTCAACAATTTCTCTCTTTGCCCCATTATAAACATAAACTTGCTGAATTCTTCCAGGAGATTTAGCCATATTTAACCAAACTTCATCACCTTTTTTCATGGTTCCACCAAATAATCTACCGGCTGCAATTTCTCCTGCTTGAGGATCAACAACAACTTTAGTAATCACAAAAAATAACCGGCCGTCAGGATTACATGCGATTAAGTCTTTACCGTCCTTACTTTCTAAGTCACCTTGCCACAATCTCGGAATCCTATATTCCTGTGCTTGTACGGGGTCTGGATGATGATTAACAACCATATCCAATACCACAGAATGAATTGGTGCTTTTTTTGCTAACTCTTTGGTTCTTTCTTTAATTTCTTCATCATTACCACTATAAGCATCAATAATTTCTTTAAAAGAAACGTTGTTTTGTTTCATGTAAGGTAAACTGATACCCCAATTATGGAATGCAGATCCAAAACCAACAGTACCTTTCTCAATATTTACTTGCCATTTCTCCTTATACTCTTCTGGAGCTACGTTTTTAATAATTCTATTAACTTCAGCAATTTGTTTAATAAACCGTTGCTGCATTTGTTCAGGAGTTAATTTTAACTCTTTAATTAATCGATCAACTTTGTTAATGAAAAGAACAGGCCTTACTCTTTCCTTTAAAGCTTGTCTTAAAACTGTTTCTGTTTGTGGCATTGCCCCTTCAGAAGCACAAATTAAAACGATAGCTCCATCAACTGCTCTCATTGCTCTAGTAACGTCACCACCAAAATCAACGTGACCAGGAGTATCAATCAAGTTAATTAAAAACTCTTTATCCCCTAAATTGTGAACCATAGAAACGGAAGCAGAATCAATTGTAATTCCTCTTTCCTGTTCGTCTTCGTGAAAATCTAAGTTTCTTGCTTTTCCTGCTAGTTCTTCACTCATCATTCCTGCACCAGCAAGTAAATTATCAGAAAAAGTAGTTTTCCCGTGATCAATATGAGCACAAACACCGATATTTCTAATATTAGAAGGCACTTTCATTAATCTAGTAACCTTGTCAACCATTTTTTCTGCCATTTTAATATATTCCTCCTAAAAAATTATTCAAAAACGTGCATCTCGTGCACTGTCCGATAACTATGTAATTCTTCTTCTTTAAACCATAACTTAATTTCTTTTTTTGCATCGTTAGAATTTGCGGAAGCGTGAACAACGTTCTTAATCCCAATCTTTTTCTTGTCAGCATGACCATAACTTACTTGGGCATAATCTCCCCGAATTGTTCCAGGTAACGCTGATTTAGGTTCAGTAGCACCACACATTTTTCTAACTAATGCAATTGCTTCTACTCCTTCCAAAACAATAGCAACAACTGGACCCATAATAATCATGTCTTCAAGGAAAGGATAAAAATCTTTATCAATATGTTCTGCATAATGTTTTTTTGCAAAATCTCTATCTGCCCAAAATTGTCTCATCCCAACAATTTTTAAGCCAACTTTTTCAAAACGACTTAATATTTCACCGCAAAGACCTCTTTGCACAGTATCTGGTTTAAGCAAAACTAAAGTTCTTTCAATCATTTTATCCACCTACTCATTTTTTAACATTTTTTTGATCTTTTTTTGTAGCTTTTCTGTAATCTTCTGTCCAACGAACCCGTAATGGTTTCCTTTTAAGTTGTAAAAGATTTTTTTCACATTTCCTGGAACAAAAATTAATCACTTTACCACTAGCATAAACAAAAATTTTTCCCGTACTTCTTTCAATTGAATTTCCGCAAAATGTACATTTAGGCATTTTATTTCCCTCCTGGAGATGTTTTTATTTTCTTCCGCCCCTTCTTCCGCCGCCTAGGCGTTGAGCTTCAATTTCAGTTTCTAAAAGCATTAATGTGTCACCAACTTTCACCGGTCCTTTGACATTTCTACGAAGAGATTTATTTTTATCCCTTCCGTCCAAAACTAAGCACATTACTTGAGTGATTTCCCCTCTACTACCTGCACGAACAACTATTTCTTTAACTTCTGCAGGAATTCCTGGAGTGAACCTAAGTTCTCCACTATCTTTAACAGCACCTTTTTTGGCACTTTTATCATACATTTTTTTTGCCATAGTTAGTCACCAGTTTATTCTTTAGGTTGAGATTCTACAGAGCCTACAGATCCTAAAGATTTTGTCAGTTCTTCAATTGCAGATTTAGCATCGCCACTTTTAGTAACAGCTACTGCAGCAGAAGAAACAGCCAGGCCTGCAGCCGCGCCAAGATCTTCTTTTTTTTGTATTTCTACACAAGGAATACCTTTCTCTTTAGATAAGAGTGGTAAATGCATAATTACTTCTTTAGGACTTACGTCCGCAGCATAAACAACTAATTTAGCTGTACCTTTTTCGATTGCTTTTGTCACTTCATTAGCGCCCTTTTTAATTTTACCACTTGTTCTTGCAATTTCAATAATTTCCAATGCTTTTGCTTCATTAACCATTTTCGAATAACCTCCAGTATACGTTTGTCGTATAGATTTTAATTTAGTTCATTTAGTTCATTAAGTTCATTACCAATTGACAAAATAAGAATTTAATCTTACCTCGTTGTCTAAAACCAACTCATTGGTAATAAAGTACTAAAACGCTAGTCCATTTATAAAAGTTACTGAAATTATTAATTTTAAAACGTAACCTTTAAAAAAAGAGAAGTAAAATGAAACTTTAGGGGCAGGTGTTCTAATAATACTAAAAAATTTAACATACGATAAATATTAACATTTCAAAAATATAAACCATGAAAACAACTAAAGACATTAAAGTTCCTGAAAAAATAATTGAACAAGTTATTGGTCAGGACGAAGCAGTAGAAATCATAAAAAAAGCCGCTTTACAACGTAGACATGTCCTTCTTATTGGTGAACCAGGAACAGGAAAAAGTATGTTAGGATTAGCTCTGGCAGAATTGTTACCAAAATCAGAACTTAAAGATGTTCTTACATTTCAGAATCCTCATGATGAAAATAATCCATTAGTGAAAGAAATGGAAGCTGGTAAAGGCAGAGATGAAATTAAGAAGCATAACTTCGATACTAAAAAAATGTTGAAAAATAATAATTTTCTCCTTTTCATTGTTGCAATTTTCACATTAATTGCTCCCTGGTGGGTCAGGTACCATTACAAATCAGATTTAATGTTTACCGCTTTCTTTTTAGGGGGAATGTTATTTTTGGCAGCAGCAGCAATTATGATGAGCATGGGCCCAAGAATGTTTAAAACAGCTCAAGCAATATTACCCAAACTGATAGTTGACAATTTTGGAAAAAAGCAAGCACCTTTTTTTGATGCTACTGGTAGTCATGCTGGTGCTTTACTGGGAGATGTATTACACGACCCATTACAATCTGGCGGTTTAGGAACCCCTGCAAACTTAAGAGTTGTTGGTGGATTAATTCATAAAGCTAACAAAGGAGTTATTTTTATTGATGAAATTGCTACTCTTCATCCCCGAACACAACAAGAACTTTTATCCGCATTACAAGAAAAGAAATTCCCTATAACTGGCCAATCAGAAAGATCTTCAGGTGCAATGGTGAGAACAGAACCTGTACCTTGTGATTTTATTCTTGTTGCAGCAGGTAATTTAGAGACTTTAAAAAATATGCATCCAGCATTAAGATCAAGAATTCGTGGTTATGGTTATGAAATTTATATGAACGAAACTGTGCCGGATACAAAAGAAAATAGAGAAAAATTGGCAAAATTTGTTGCTCAAGAAGTTAAGAAAGAAAATGGAAAAATACCACACTTTTCTGTTGGAGCAGTTAGCGCAATCATTGAAGGTGCTAAAAGAAGAGCTAATCGTAAGGGGCATTTAACTTTACATTTACGAGGTCTAGGGGGATTAGTAAGGGCAGCCGGAGATTTAGCAAAACTAGACGGTCAAAAATGGGTTATGGAAGAACATGTTAAAAAGGCTAAGAATTTGGCCCGGCCACTTGAACAACAAATGGCTGATAAACATATTGAACGGAAAAAAGAGTATGAAGTTATAGTTACAACTGGTAAAAAAGTTGGTAGGGTAAATGGACTAGCAGTAATTGGTTCTGGATCAGCCTATTCAGGAATATTGTTACCTATCGAATCAGAAGTTACACATGGCGGAAAAAAGTCAGAAATAATTGCCACTGGTAAACTTGGAGAAATTGCTAAAGAAGCGGTGAAAAACGTCTCAGCAATAATTATGAAATATTTCGGTGAAGATATCAAAGAAACGAGAGATATTTTTGTTCAGTTCTTACAAACGTATGAGGGAGTAGAGGGAGATTCTGCCAGCATAGCTGTAGCCACCTCAATCATTTCCGCTTTGAAAAAAATTCCTGTACGGCAAGATGTGGCGATGACCGGTTCATTATCCGTTAGAGGAAAAGTATTACCGGTAGGAGGAATATCTTCAAAAGTAGAAGCTGCAATAGATGTAGGAATTAAAACAGTAATATTACCAAAATCAAACTTACAAGATATCGTTATTGAAAAATCTAAATTAAAAAAAATTAAAATTATTCCAGTAACAACAATTGAAGAAGTCTTAAAGTATACATTAGACTGGAATGGTAAAAAAAAATTAAAAGAAAAAATAATTAATAATTTAAAGAAGGGTTAAGAAAGTTTATAAAGCACAACCTATTTTTAATACTATATCAAATGGCATATACCCCACCCGATCAATCAATGATTAGAGTAAGATTACCGCAAGGTAAAGAAGTTCTCGGCATTGTTCAACAAAGATTAGGCGGGAGCAGAATGCGAGTTCTTTGTTTAGATGGAAAAAATAGAATTTGTAGAATCCCCGGTAGGTTAAGAAGAGCTTTGTGGGTTAGAGAAAATAATGTCGTTATCATTGAACCTTGGGAACTTGGCGGAGATGAGAAAGGCGATGTGGTTTACAAATATAGAAGTAAAGCAGAAGTCGAATTCTTAAAAAAGAAAGGATTGTTAAAAGATATTGAAGAAGAATTCTAGTCCAACAATCATATTAGATAATATTTAACCAAAGATAGAAATACTTAAATAAACAGTTTGTTAACATTTCTTTATGGCAAAAAGCAGATTTAAATTATACATTTATGGGATTATACTTTTATTACTTTTTTTTGGTTTGATTAGAATATTTATTACTGAAAGTGGAAAGTTTTTCGCTTTAGAATTATTAGGGTTATTATTCTTATTACTACTATCTTTAATTGGTTTTATTGGTTACAGCGAGGTTTGGGGAGAAAGGGTATTCTTTTTTGTTTTCCTGTTTTATTTTGTAAATTTAATTTTAATCTGGAAAGTACAAGGAGCGTTATATTTAGTGTTATTATTACTAACTTTGATTGGGTTCTTAATGAGTTTTCCAAAAAAACCGGACCAAGAAGATTGCCATGAATGTTTTGAAAAACCAGAATTTGAAGAAGAACCGCACAGTGAAGTTTTTGATCCAGTTGTTAAAGAAGAAGAAAAAAGTGAAACAAAAGTTGTAAAAACCGTGGATGTAAAAACAAAAGCTGTTAAGGAAATAGTTAAAGCAAAACATTCTCCTGGTAAATATATAGCTAGTTCTTACAGTAATGTTTACCACGAACCAAAATGTGAATGGGCAAAAAGAATTTCTGTGAAAAGAAGAGTTTGGTTCAAAGATAAGCGAGAAGCAACAAATAAGAAGTATAAAAAACACAGTTGTGTTAAATAATAATTTATTTTTAATTCTCTTTTCTTTCTTCTTTAAAATAATAAATGACTAATCCAATAACACTAACAGTCAAAGCACTATCAGCAATGTTAAATGCTGGCCAGAAACTAAAACTAATAAAGTCAATCACGTAACCACGAAGAAAACGGTCAATAAGATTTCCGATTACTCCGCCTAAGAACAAAGCAAAGAGTACTTGGGGGAATTTTTCTTGCGGGATTTTTTTATAATAAGCAATTACGGTTACGGCAACAATTAAAGAGATTATTCCTAAAAAAAAAGTTTTTCCTTGTAAAATGCCAAACCCAGCACCGGTATTCTTTATCAAAACTATTTTCAAGTATCTAAAACCAAAATAAGGTTCAAAATTTAGGATTAAATATTTTGTTAATTGATCAAAAAAGACAATTAAAAAAGAAATTAAAGAGAAAGTAAGTCCTAACTGGTGTTTTTGAATAAATGTTTTTTTTACCATAATTTTTCTTCTTTCTTTTCAGCTCCACCTAAACTAAGTTTTTCCAAATTTGCCATTCTTCTGTCAAGAGAATTAAGAATTGCCTTAATGGTATCTAACTTACTACTAATCAATTCTAATTCTCTAGAATTAGATCCTGGCGTAGCAGAAAGCGGAGATGATACTGTTGGTTGCTGTGCTTGAGAAAGTGAACCAGCTGGTTGAGATCCCATCCCTGGAATATTTGCTGTCCCTGGTGCAGTTGAACCAACATTAGCAGGATCAATTCCTGTTTGGTCAGGAAACGCTGCTTGATTGTCCAAACCTAAATCTTGCTGGCCCAATCCTAATTCGTCTGAATGTAAACCTGTATCGGCTTTACCCATTTCATGATCTGCAAGTTTATCAAAATCAAAATCATCCTCTTTTTTCCAAAACATTAATTTGTTTAATAAGCTCATAAAGTTAAAGAATTATTTTTTAGGTTTTAAACTTTTTTGTTTTTCATGATAGATTAACCAAAAATTTAATAAAAAGTATCATAAATTCTTGGTTTATGGCAAAGAAAACAGATAATACGGATAAAGCTGAACAAATTGGAATACATAAAGGTTCATTACAAACTTTAAGTAAAGAAAGGGAAGAACTTGCACGTATTTTACAAATTGTCGAACAATTAATGCAAATGCATCTTGTAGAACTTAAAAAGTTAGGCGTAGATTTGGTTAAAGAAGCTAAAGACACTACTAAAAAACTTAAAGGCAAAAAACCTATTGAAGATGTGTTAGGATAAAGTTACTTCTTAAATTTTTTTATTTTTATTATTCTGATTTTTATTATTAATACTTGAAAAGAAAAAATAGAAGAAAAAAGAAAAAATTACCTAATTAACAAAGCTACCAAAAAGATAACAATAGCTAACAAGATGATTATTCCAGCAATGATTAAAGCAGTCAAACGCATTTCTCCCCATGTGTCTGTTACAGGTTCATTAACAACGTTATTAGTTGCTGGGAATTCAAATTGTTCAATTGTAACTGTACTACCCTCGTCATTATTGCTTGATGGAAGATAATAGTTATCAAAAGTGTAACTTTCTTCTTCATCTTCCTCGCCACTTAAAACTTTACCAACCTTTTCCCTCAAATCTTTAAGATCATCTTCTAAAGTATCCAACTTGTCAAGTAAATCTTCTTCATCACTTAGACTACTATCTTCAACAACATCAATTAAATCTTCAACTTCATCTTTAAGATCTTTTAAATCGTCGTCAAGTTTGTCAAGTTTATCTTCATACTTATCAAGGTCATTATCATCATCTTCATTGAACGCTTTTTCATACTTCTTCTTAAAGTAAAAGTAATCATCTTCAAAGTCTTCATACTCACCATCAAATTCTTCATACTGTTCCCATTCTGTTCCTAAAGCGTCAGGATCAGTAGCATTCTCACTGGTAGGATTATCTGCTGGAGTTGAACCACCATCACAAACGTCTCCAAGACCATCATTATCAGAATCTACTTGATCAACATTAGCAGACAGTTTACAATTATCAAGAGCATCAACTATTCCATCGCCGTCAGTATCATCAATAGTTGGATTACCAGTTAAAGTATCAGTTGAGTTACTATTTGAGTTACCAGTTACATCAAAAACTTCCCCATAAGCAGTAACAACAGTAACTTTACCTTCAGTTTTTTTTGCTATAGCAGCCATGATTTTAACTTTGCCATCAATAACATCAGTTTGAAGTTCGTTCAAATTAATTTCAAATTCAAAATGCTTAGTAACCATTGACGGGAATGAATAAACCAGTTCTCCGCCAGGGATATGACAATCGCTTCCGTCAGGATGACATACTACAGCTTGAGCAACAAAATTACCATAAGTATCATGTTTCCACATATTTGTAATATCGTAACTAACTGTAACAGACTCGTTAGAAACTAATGGGTCAGGAGTTACTTCCAGATTAGAAATTACTAAAACAAGGGGTTCATCGTTATCATTTAGAGGCCCAATTTGAACATCTTCATAACTTGTTCCCTCAATTAACATTTCAGTCCCATAAAGATCATATTTGTGATTAACTAACACCTTTGCTGCTAACCTTGTATCTTCGTCAGTATAACCAGCAACAACCATCGCTACTTTATCATTATATTGGAAAAGTTTAATGATTGCTTGTCCTGGTTCAAGACCAATAGTACAATCAATAGGATTTCCAAACAATTCTGCAGCAACAGTATTTACACAAGGTCCACCAACAACAATTAAATTCTGAGCATTAACATCAGAGATTTCACTATCAAGCTTAACCGTGTTACTAACTTGAGCATCTAAACTAACAGCAATTTCTGTCATTGCTAAATTGTTCATTGAAACAGAATTTTCACCAACAACAAAGTAACCGTTAAATTTACCATCTTCAATAAACATTTCAGGATAATCGCTTAAAGTTAACATTTTGTAAGCTGGAACAGTAGTAGTAATTCCAGAATGTTCTTCAACAATATCAACAAAATCTTCTAACTGAGTATCAAATTTCTTTAAATCGGTTAAAATATTATTAAAAAGATAATCGGCTTGGGCATTATTTCCCATATACTCATCTTGGTAATCTTCAACGTCATCAATTAAATCATCAACATTATCCATTAAATCATCAATTTGATCTAAAAGTGATTCTGCTAAATCTTCATCAATTTCTTCGTCAATCTCAGAAACAACATTTTTAATTTTGTTAAAGTCTGATTTAACAGAAGAATAGTAATCTTTTACTTGATTAACAACTTCATTCAAATTATTAGGTGGGAAATCAAATCCACTGATTCCTTCTTTCAAGTCAGAATATCTTTCTGCTTGATCCCCTAATTCACCTAAAAGTTTTTCAAAAACATTAACTTTATTCTGATCATCTAATTCATTAAATAAATCAATATTTCCATTAATTTGTTCAAGCAATAAAGTAATTTGATATTCAATTTTACCTAAACTTTTCTTTAAAAATTGAGCAGTTGCAAATGAAAGATCTTTACCTTGAGTTTTCAAAGTGTCCTCAACAGAATCTAACTTTGAAGTAATACTTAAAATCTGGTCCTCAATTGTTAAAACTTCAGATTCAAAATCAGGTGTTTCAATTACATCCAATAAAACAAATAATCCATTTTCTAAAGTTTCAAGATCATTTACAAGATCTTCAGCGTTTTCTGATAATTGTTTAAATTCAGAATGTAAATATGCTAATTTTTCAGCATCTTCTTCAGAAATAAAACGAAGATTGTTCTTTAAAGTGTCAACTTGTTCCGCTTTATTAAAAGCTGTTTCTTCAATTTGTTCAGCTTTTTCTTTTAAAAGTTGAGTATTAGTATACATTAATTGAATTTTATTTTCATTTTCCTCACCAGATAATTGAGAAAATTGAGTTTCTAATTTTCCAGTTTGATATTCAACATTTGAATAAAATCCTTTCAAATTATCTAAATTTTGTTCTAAATAATTAATCTGATCATTATCAGCTAAAATCATTGAACCGCTAAAGCCCATGACTAAGAATAATACCAGAAAGACAGTTAATATTTTTTTCCAAACCATTTTTTACCTCGTCAATATATTCTAATTATTATAAGATTAAGCATCTACACCCTTGATTCTACTTTATAATGATAACAGGTTTATAAACTTTTCGATAATTTCTACTAGTGAGTAATTAACAACTAGAACCTCTATTTTTGAGAATTGTTTAGTTTTACTAAAGAATTACTTCTCCGCGATGAGTTTTAGGTAAAAAGTTAAGGATTTTAGTCTCTTTATATTTAGCACAACCTAAAATCTGATCACCATATTTTAAGATGATTAAACGAGATTCCACACCCAAATCTTTAATGAGATCCACTCCCAAAAAATAAGTTTTCGTTTCTTCTTTAGATAAATCAACCAAATTAATTAATTCTTGACCATTTTTCTTTGCTTCTAGATATAATAGTTGTGCCCCTTCTTTGCTTAATCTAACCTGATTAGGTTTAAATTCAGCAAAATATAAGCCAATTCTCTCAATGATAAGGTTGTCTAAATTAATTTGAGATAAGTCTTTATTAACAACAAAGATTTTATTTTTATCATTACGAAGGAAAGCATATTTTTTTTCAAGAAAATAACCAAACTGTTTAATGACAAGATTTCTAATCTCTTTAATTTCTCTACTGTTCAGGATGATTAGTTTATTTTTCATTTTCATAGTATTTCCTTTACAATATCGCTTACTAAATTTATAATTTTCCCTTTTTTGTTACGGTTTATTAATTATTTATTTATCAACAACAAGTTTTATATAGTTTTTTGTTTCATATTATGGTAATAGCAATTTAAGGGGGCGTAATAAAATGATTTTTGGATTAGATATTTTATCAATAATTATAGTTTTAGTGGTATTCTTTATTCTTTCAGGTTTGAAAGTTGTTAAAGAATATGAAAGGGGAGTTCGATTTACTCTAGGAAAATATACAGGAATGATGAGGCCAGGTTTAAGAATAGTTGTTCCAGTAATTCAAAGTTGGGACCGAGTTGATTTAAGAGTTAAAGCTGTAGATGTTCCGGACCAAGATTGTATTACTAAAGATAATGTTTCTGTTAGAGTTAACGCAGTACTTTATTTTAAAGTAGCAGAAGCAGAGAAAGCAATTATTGGAGTAGAAAATTACTTTTATGCAACATCTCAATTATCACAGACTACAATGCGAGACATTGTTGGAGAAGTTACTTTGGACGAACTTTTAAGAGAAAGAGATGAAATCTCAAAAAAGATTCAAACAATTGTTGATAAAGCTAGTGACCCATGGGGAATTAAAGTTGAGTCTGTAGATTTAAAACATGTAGAACTTCCAGATAACATGAAAAGGACGATGGCTAAAGAAGCTGAATCTGAACGGGAAAAGCGAGCAGTGATTATTAAAGCAGAAGGAGAAGTTATGGCTGCAAACAACATGTCTAAAGCCGCTACAATGCTTGCTAAGGCACCTGGTGCTTTACATCTAAGAACTTTGCAAAGCATTAATGATATGAGTTCAGATCAAAGTAATACAATTGTCTTTGCTGTCCCTTTAGAAATCTTGAGATCATTTGAAGGTTGGGGCGGTAAAAAGAAATAGTTTTGTTCTTATTTTTTTATTTTTCTTTTTTTTTATTTGTTTGATTGATCCTTTAACTTCTTTGTTCACAAATCAATAACGACTTTTTTATTCTTCAAACTGATTCCTCTAATTTTTTTAACTTTCTTCAATTCTTTTTCAATCTCTAACCATTCTTTACCTTCTTTTCTCGCAGAATTAACATAATCAAGAATCTTTTGCAGGGGCTGATAATTCTCATAAACAATTTCGCCTTTCTTTTTGTTCAATTCAATCTTACTTTCCTGTTTGGTAATAGATTGATCCTGGTTAGAAATAATTCTCTTTAAAGAATTAATCCTTTGTTCATATGGAGAAACTATTTCAAAAGGGTTAAGGGTATCAATTGCTTCATTATAAGTTTTAGTTTTTTTATTTTCTTTAATATCATCTAATGCAAAGGGAGTAATATTATCTTCATAAATGAAACCAGCAGGTGTCTCAATCAATTTTAAAAGTTCTTTAAGAGATTTAAGAAGAGCTTGAATTTCCTTTCCAGTAACATCTTTCTGTGATTTATCCTTATCGACTTTTGCTAGTTTACAAACTTCTTCTGCATATAATCCACCAAGACCAATCTCTGTTGCAAGAGAAGTAGCAAGATTTTTCTTTTCACTTTTTTTGAAAACTGTAGCTAGTTCTTTCTCACTTACTTTTTTCCAATTAATTCCTGCAGTTGGAAAAATATATTTCTCTTTTACTTTTACATTACGATCTTTCCATCTCTTTTGTTCAAGAGCAGCAATAGTATTATCCTCAAGATCTGTTAAAATTAAATTTCCACGAGAAAATAGTTCGATAATCATATAATATTTCTCTTTTTTTTCAATCTCAAAAACAACAACTCTTTCAGAACCTTTCTGTTCAATCCTTCTGATAAAAGCATTATTAAGATATTTACGTAATTGCATACAGAAAGATGATGGTTTTAACGGCGTTTCTTTTCTTCCAGTTAAACATAAAAATTTACCAGGGACAATTTTTAACAACTTTTTACCTTCTCCTTTAGCATGTAATTGAAAAAGTAATTCCATCTTTTCCTGATGATAAACTTGTGAGATTCTTCCATTTACTAAAAACTGTAGCTCATTAATGATTGCAGTTAGTTCAAACGAAGTTAAGTTTTTCTTAGGCATATGGTTAGAATTGTTGTTTTGTTTTATATAAGTTTTTAGAAAAAAAATTAAAAAAGGGCCCGGAGGGACTCGAACCCTCGATCCGTCCCTCTGCAGGGGACTGCATTAGCCGCTTTGCCACGAACCCGTTAAGGGTGATTTATCTTAGCTTATTTATATAATTTTCTAACTAAAATAATATTAAATATCACAAAACATTTATAAACTAAAATATAATCTTTATGATTGTGGAATTTATCCATTTAAAAGAGGTCGTTAAAGAGTTCAAAAAGACTAAGATTCTTAAGAATGTCAACCTAACAATTCAAAGGGGAGAAATTCTCGGAATAATTGGTCAGTCAGGTAGTGGTAAAACTACCCTTCTAAATTTAATTGCTGGTTTTATTGAACCTACAGAAGGAAATGTAGAATACTTTTCAAAAATTGATCATCAACCAAAAGAAATGCACAAGAATTTACACAAAATAAAAAGACATATCGGATTTACACCGCAACATGCTTCTTTTTATCCAAAACTTACTGTAAAAGAAAATCTGCTCCATTTCGGTCGACTTTACGGATTAAAAAAAGCTTTATTAATTGATAATGCTAAAAGTTTATTGGAATTTACTAACCTGCATGGACATCAAAACAAATTAGCTGAACATCTATCTGGTGGGATGCAAAAGAGATTAGACCTTTCTTGTAGTTTAATTCACAAACCAAAATTGTTAATCCTTGACGAACCAACGGCAGACCTGGACCATATCACGCAAGGAGAAATATTAGAATTAATCCAAGAAGTTAACAAGCAAGGCGTTACAGTAGTAATAGCGTCTCATCATCTTAACAATTTAGAAAGGATTTGTGATAAAATTGCGATCATCCATAAAGGTGAATTGAAAAGTTTCGGCGCAGTAGAAGATGTCCGTAAACCTTACTTAAAAAATAACATTTGTATCAATATTAAAGTTGGAAAAGATAAAGATAAAATGATTGCAATGGCAAAAAAACTTCCAGTAAGTAAAATTGTTGATCAAGGTCATCAAATAGTTTTACATCCACTTGAAGATGAAAAAGCTTTATTAGCTTTGATCAGAGCAGTGAAAGAAGAAAATTTATACTTACACGACATTGATTTACGTAAACCTTCACTTAACGAAGTAATGGGTAATATTGTTGACGAAGAGGAAAGGAAATGAGCTCTTTATGGTTATTAACAAAAAAGAATTTAAAGTTATTACTTAGATCTAAATCTTCAGCTTTGATCGTAGTTTTTGCCCCGTTATTAATAATTTTAATATTAGGTTTATCGTTCAGTAATTCTTCTCAGTACGGAATAAATATTGGAGTTCATGCTTCATCATTTAATGCGGATGTTAACTCATTCATGGAAACGTTACAAGAAGAAGAGTTCAAAGTAATAAAGTATGAAAGCAGTATTGAAGATTGTATAGAAGACATTAAACTCAGTTATGTGCACACTTGTATTTCCCTCCCTGAATCATTTCAAATTGAAGGTAATGCTAAAAAAGAAATTACATTCTATATTGATCCCAGTAAAATTAATCTTGTCTGGATGGTCCAAGAAACTTTAAGAACAAAACTTAATTTAAAATCTGAAGAAGTATCAAAAGCATTAGCAGGAAATATTTTAACAAAGTTAGTGGACACGAATACAAAAATAGGAACTGAAAAAGATAAATTAAGTACAATTAAAGGAAAAACGGGGAGTGCTTTAAGCAGTGCAGAAGCTGCCAAAACTGATTTATCAGGACTAGACTTTACCGTTCCCGTAACAGTTTACAATTTATCTGTAACAGAAGCATTCAAAACGCAAGTTTCCGCTAACATTAATACAGGGATTACTAAACTTGATGCTGCAAGCAGTGCAATAAACGGTGCTAACTTAAGCAGTTCAGAAAAAAGTGCAATAAAAAAGCATTTAACCCTTGCAAAAAGTGAATTAGCAAATGCTAGTGCTAGATTAACAGTTGATAGTGAAGGTTCGTTTATTGCGGTAAGTAATCTAATTAATACTTTAGAAACCGATTTAACTGCAACTAAAGGTAAATTAACTTCAGCTTCAGAAAAGGTTACTGGAACAACAGATAATTTAGGCAATATCCAATCTTCACTTAGTGAAGGAATGAGTTCTTTAGATACAGTCTTAACTTCTTTAAACGAAATTAAAGCTAACTTGGATGCACAAAAAGTTACTGAAGCAGGAGTGATTTCTAATCCTATAACAACAAAGATTGAAAATGTTATTCCTGCCCAAAGTTATTTAAGTTATATGTTCCCGGCTTTAATTGTTTTGGTGATCATGTTTTCTTCACTTTTATTAGGAACCACGTTAGTAATGATGGAAAAGAATAGTCCTTCTTTTGTCCGTAACTATTTCGTTCCAGTAAAGAAAGTTACTTTTATTTTATCAACTTACCTAACAAATTTAATTTTAATGATTGTTCAAATTGTTATCATCTTAGGCATTTCATTAATTTTCTTGAAAGAACTTTATATGACGATTCCCCAAACAGTTTTAATATTATTCCTGGCCGCTTCCGTGTTTACTTTTTTAGGAATGGCGTTAGGTTACCTTTTCGTTTCTGAAGAAACCGCAGTACTTGCTTCAATCTCATTAGGAAGTGTATTCTTATTTTTCTCAGGATTGATTTTACCTTTAGAAAGTGTATCAGTTTTATTACGAGAGGTTACTTTCTTTAATCCTTTTGTTCTTGCTGAAAAACTAGTTAGAGAAGTTTCTTTGTTTCAAACTTCTTTATCATTAATTTGGATGGACTTGTTAATTTTATTAGGTTATGCAATAGTAATGTTCTTAGTGATTTTGATCATCGAATCATTATTACATAAACAGTTGGTAACCAAATTTATGCGTCATCACCATCATAAACATCGCCAGAAACAGAAGATAGATGGTAAAAAACATTAATTAGTTTTAAAAACATTTATATTCTTAGTTAATTATTCTTTTAGTTATGAAAGTAATTGCAGTTACAGGAACACCAGGAACAGGTAAATCAACTTTAACTAAATACTTAGAGAAAAAGTTAGGTTTTAACAGACTAGATTTGCACGATTATTATAAACTAATTTCTACTGGCTATGATAGAAGTAAGCAGTGTTATGATATTGATTTAAAAAAGTTTGGAAAGTTGGTAAAAGAAAAGTCTAAAGAAAATGATTTGCTTGTTGATTCCCATATTTCTCATTTATTAAAGAAAGTTGATCTATGTTTAGTATTAACTTGTTCTAACTTAAAAAAGTTGGAGAAGAGATTACAAGAAAGAAAATATTCTAAAAAGAAAGTTCGTGAAAATCTTGATGCCGAGATATTTCAAGTATGTTTAAACGAATCTAAAGAAAGAAAACATAAGATTATTGTTATTGATACTGGAAAAAGATTTAGTAAAGTAGAATTAATTGAAAAAATTAAAAATAAAGTTTAGAGTTCTTCATTTGCATTGTCAAGACCACATGATTCTATTAATTCAGATAAAGAAATTAATTGAGAAGCTGGTTCTTCCCTAATTTGTTTTATCTTTTCTAAAGTTTTTTCCATGTCTTCAATTCTATTTTTGTTAGAAACTTCAACACCTCTCTGAAATTCTTTATCTTCGTTTATTTTTTTATTAAAATCACAATAACTAGAAAAAATAGAATCAATCACTTCAACTGTATTCAAAACATTTTCTTCATTAACCTGCTTTATCTCAGCTTCAATTTGAAACAAGTTATGAGGATATAAAGAGGGATGAGCTAATACTTTAGCTCTGTAAGTTAAACAATTTATTTCTTTATTAAAATAAATTCGGTTTAGCCAAATTAGTTCCCATTCATTTGTTAATTTAGTATCGTCTAGACAAAAAAAAGTTTTTGTTTCAATATTTGAAGAAGGATCAAAATTCTCTTCTAAATAAGTATGATGAATATCAATTGTTAATAAAGGTTGATACTCTTTTTGCACATCAGTGATTTCATCACTATTGGCTATACTCATTTCCCCGCCAAGAATGTTTCTTTCTGCTTTAATTTCATGAAATAAAACATTTTCTTGTTCGCCAAACTTTTCTAAATAAGCATTTCTTACTAACTGACCAAATTTTCTCTCATTCTCATGATAACCAAAAGTAACTAGAAATTTATCCATTTTAAAACAAAATGGTTCCGAAAATATTTAAAAGTTGTGAAATAATACATTAATCGGCAAATATTTATAAATCAACAATCAAATAACTCTAACATGGCCGCGATAACCGCAGAACAAAAACTGAAGCTTAAAAAGCTAATTAAAGAGTTACATAGCCATAAGGCCCCTCATACTGAGTTTGTAACCGTTTATATTCCTACTGGTTATGAGATGACCAAAATTATTCAACATCTGGCAGAAGAACAAGGAACAGCCTCTAATATCAAATCTGCTTCTACAAGAAAAAATGTTCAGAACGCATTAGAAAAGATGATTCAACATTTGAGAACTATTGGCAATACACCCGCGAATGGATTAGCAGTTTTTTCAGGGAACGTTGCCGCTGGTGAAGGTAAACAAGATGTTCGTGTATGGAGTATTGAACCACCAATTCCGTTAAATACAAGAATTTATCGTTGTGATAAAAATTTTGTAACTGATTTAATAGAAGAAATGATGGTGGAAAAAGAAGTTTACGGTCTTGTTGTTTTAGACAGAAGAGACGCTACTATTGCTTTATTGAAAGGAAAAACTATTGTTCCTTTGCAGAAGACTCATTCAGAAGTTCCCGGGAAAACTAAAGCGGGAGGTCAAAGCGCAGCCCGTTACGCACGTCTTCGGGAAGGTGCCGCTAAGGACCATTTCAAGAAAATTGCCGAATACATGAAAGAACAATTTTTATCTTTAGGAAAAGATTTGAAAGGAATCATTATTGGTGGTCCCGGAGTAACTATCAACGATTTTATGAACAAAAGTTTTCTCACAGGAGATCTTAAAAAGAAAATAATTGGTACTAAAGATTTATCTTATACTGGAGAGTTTGGATTACAAGAATTGTTAGAAAAGTCTGAAGACCTTTTAGCAGAAGAAGAAGTTGCTAAGGAAAAGAAAATCATGCAACGATTTCTTACCGTTCTGAGAGATGCTCCCAAAAAAGCCACTTATGGTGAAAAAGAAACTTTGAAAGCTTTAGAAATGGCTGCTGTTGATTTACTTCTAATTTCGGAAAACATTGAAGATGATCAGTTAGCTTTATTAGAAGAAAAAGCGCAAGAAGGTGGGGCTAAAGTTAAAATTATTTCTGTAGAAACTAGGGAAGGTGTCCAACTAAGAGATTTAGGTGGCGTAGCAGCAATATTAAGATTTGAAATTGAATGAAGATGAACAACCTTATCCAAGAATCTTTTCAAAGATTATTTCCAGAAAAAGAATTCAAATATCAATCATATTTAGAGTATAATAGAAGGTTATCAAATTTTAATGCAAACATTAAATATGATTACCGAAAAATTTCTGTTCATTTGAACTTACAATGGAAAGATATTGACGATGAAATTAAAATCGGGTTAATTCAAAGTTTATTGTTAAAAGTGTTTAAACGGAAAAGGAAAAATACCCAAAACATTGAATTATATAACAATTTTATCAAAAACATTCCTATTTTAACTGAAAAAACTAAATCAGATCCGATTTTAGAAGCTTCTTTTGAACGAGTTAACCAAAATTTCTTTTTTTCACAAATAGAACAACCTAACTTGACGTGGGGTACAGACTCAAAAAGGAAGTTAGCTTCTTATAACTATCATGATGATACAGTAACTGTTTCTACCATTTTCAAGGAAGTTAACAAAAATATTTTAGATTATTTGATGTATCATGAACTCTTGCATAAACATCACCAGTTTAAACACAAAAATGGAAGAAGTTTCTTCCATACAAAAAGTTTCAAAGATGATGAAAACCTTTATCCGAACAAAAACGATGTAGAAAATGAAATAAGTCAAATTATTAAAAATAGTAAAATTAATAGCCAAAATAATAGTAAAAACAATAGAAAACCGCAAAAAAGAAGTATTTGGAATTTTCTGAACTAGTTAAACTTAAATAAAAATTAGGTTTGCATTTATTAAGAAAAAACACACTTTTTGGCCCTATTTTCCAAAATGTTTAAAAACCAGGGGTATTTTTTAATTCAGATGACGAAGAAGAAGTTTCTATCACATAATGCCATGGACAAAATCATGCGTGAAGCAGGAGCTTTGAGAGTCTCAGATAACGCCAAAGCAGCATTAGCAGAAGTTTTGGAAGAAAAAGCATTGGAAATCTCTGCAGAAGCAAAAAAACTTGCTGAACATGCCGGTAGAAAAACTATTACTGAGAAAGATGTGCATTTAGCAACAAAATAATAATAATAATAATAATAATAATAATCAAAATTAAGATATGGGTGGTTTACAATGTATGAAAAAAAATTAGTCACTGTTGGTGGTTTAAAGAAAGGAGACACAGTTATTATTGATGGTTCTCCGTGCAGAGTTACAGATTTATCTGTTTCTCGTCCAGGTAAACATGGGCACGCTAAAGTAAATTTAACCGCAGTAGGAATGCTTGATGGTAAAAAGAAACAGACAGTAATGCCTGGCCATGATAAGGTTGAAGCACCAATCGTAGATAAAAGAAATGCTCAAGTATTATCAATTACTGGAAACAAGGCTAATGTCATGGACACTGAAACTTACGAAACATTTGAAATGGAAATTCCTGAAGAATTAAAAGAAGATGTTAAAGAGGGAGTAGAAGTTTTGTACTGGGGAATCATGGGTACAAAAGTAATGAAACAGATCAAATAAATTATGAGGTAACGTTTATATGGTAAAATTCGAAGAAGCTGGCGCAAGGAAACTGAAAAATGTTTTTGTTTGCAGAAGTTGTAAATCAAAAATTAGAGCTCCAAGTTTAAAAGTATCACAAAAAAAAATTAGTTGTCGAAAATGTAGTAGTAAAAAACTTCGTCCTAAAAGGAAGAAGTAAACTATAATTTAAAAAAGAGGTTTTTTGATAGATGTTGAGCTCAATACTAAGTTTTATTATCAAGTATAAGTATATTTTTATCTTCTATTTAGTTGTAATTATTTTTCTTTACCTTAAACGAAAAAAACTTGACTTTCAAGCAAAAATTATTATCCTTTACAGGATGAAGTTTGGTTTGGTTTTTATTGAAAAGTTTGTTAAAAAATATCGTGAACCAGTTATTCTCTTAGGATATATTGGAGTGGGGGCAGGTTATGTTGGCTTAATTTTTATATCTTACATTTTGATTAAAAATTTATATGATTTAATTACTATTCCAGCAGCAGCCTCAGGTGTTTCTTTAGTTCTTCCTGGGATTAATGTTCCTGGATTGGGAGTGTTACCTTTCTGGTACTGGATTATTGCAATTTTTGTGATTGCTTTAGTACATGAATTTGGTCATGGAATTGTTGCTAAAGCTCACGGCATTAATGTTAAAAATACGGGCATTGTTTTGTTAGGACCGATCATTGGCGCCTTTGTTGAACCGGATGAAAAGAAAATGGCTAAAGAAAAAGACATTACTCAATATTCAGTTTTAGCCGCTGGTCCTTTTGCAAACATTATTTTAGCTATTTTGGCTTTAGTGTTATTAACTTTTGTTTTCTCACCATTACAACAAACTATGGTTGAACCAACAGGGTTCATGTTCGATAATTATGTTAATGATTCTTATCCTGCAGCATTAGCAGGAATACCAACAGGAACATTGATTACCGGAATTAATGATCAGGAAACTTTAGAATTTCAAAAATTTAATGACGTGTTATTTTGTAGTCAACCGGGTGATGAAGTTTCTTTAACCACTAAAGATAAAAATTATCCCTTGGTGTTGGGCAATAACCCTAATAATCCAGAAAAAAGTTTTTTAGGCATAAAAGATATCCATAATGAGTTTGAACTAAAATCTGAGTATAGACAAGGTTGGACAAAAACGGCATATTACTTACTTGATTGGATTAATGGTTTCTTAAAATGGTTATTCATTCTTAGTTTAGGAATTGGCTTGTTTAATTTACTTCCTTTACCAATCGTTGATGGTGGCAGAATGGTTCAAGTAACATTACATAAAATTCGTGGCCAAGATAAAGGCGAGAAAACGTTCCGTTTTGTAAGTATGTTCTTCTTACTTATACTTTTATTAAACTTGTTCTATCCGCTGTTAGCGGGATTATTTTAAGTTTAAATTATTAATTATTTTTTGAAATCTTTAAGAAATTCTCTAACACGGTTATCGCCTTTAGGTTGAGCTGCGTCCCCTAAAGTATAATAAATTTTTTCAACAACGCTTCCCCAAGAGAAATCACCTTTCTCAACTTTAATTTGATTAATATGTATTTCTTTAATTTGAACACCTTTACGTAAATGATAATAAACACTTCTTTGGGTAACTTCTGGAAATATTTCATTATAGATCTTAGCAATCTGATAACCATAACCTTTTTTTAAATAGAACAAAATTTCAATTATGTTTTGTCGAATTGGACTTCCAATAGGTCTTCCTCTTACCATAAAATGTATAATATGTCCTGATTTATATTTGTTTTCATTATGGAAAAGAATAATTTACTTTTTCTCACAAAATTTATATACTTCTTTGTCATTAAACTAGTGGTGATGTCAAAATGAAAGCATTTGTATTAGTTTCTTTAAAAGAAGGAAATGAACAAACATTATCAGAAGAGTTGAAAGATTTTCCAGAAGTAGTTAATGCCCACATTCTTTTTGGAGAATGGGACATCTTAGCAGAAGTTGAGTTAGCTAGTGCAGAACAACTAGGTGCTTTTGTAATGGAAAAATTAAGAAACAGAGAAGATGTAAGATTAACCAGTAGTTTAATAGTAGCAGGATAAGAAATGAGCAAACCAGTAATACCAAAAGCTAAACAGAAAGAAATTGCTAAAGAAAGGGTAAAAATCCTTTTTCAACAAGCGGAAGAAGTCTTTTCTAGAAATAAATCTCTTGCTCATCGTTACGTAACTTTAGCTAGAAAAGTAGCGATGAAAGTTAAAATTAGAATCCCAATTGAATTGAAAAGAAAATATTGTAAACATTGCTATAAGTTTATGATGCCCGGTGTCAATTCTAGAATCCGTACTAGAGATGGTAAAGTAATTATCTCTTGTTTGGAATGTAAAAAATTTACAAGAATTCCAATTGGGAAGAAGTGATTAATCATAACCCAGTTCTTGTTTGTATGCTCCAATAAATTGTTCTTCAAATTCTTTTGGAGAACTTGTAAATC
>CAZXEM010000006.1:0-26780 GCA_964639875.1 uncultured Methanosarcinales archaeon
AGAAAAAATGTATTTTTGATTAAATAAATTTTTAAACCCGTTTGGTTTAGACTTTACTTTTCTATTAACTTTTTTTGTTACTTTTTTAGTCATACTAATCACCTCTAAATATAATTAAAGCTAAAGAATACTTTGTTGTTTAAAATAGTTGTGGTAATTTCAGTAAAACATTTAAACATTAAAATTATCATTCTGATAATGAAAGAATCGTTCAGAGCAGGTTTAGGGTTTGGATTAACATCAGGAATAATTACTACTCTCGGTTTAATGGTTGGATTATATTCTGGAACGTATTCAAAAATCATTGTTATCAGTGGAATTTTGATTATTGCTATTGCTGATGCTTTATCAGACTCTCTAGGGATGCACATCTCTAAAGAAGCAGAATTTAATTATTCACATAAACAAGTTTGGGAAGCAACAATTTCCACATTTCTAGCAAAATTTATTTTTGCTTTAACTTTTATTGTCCCGTTCTTATTTTTAGCCATTAAAGAAGCAGTCATAGCAGGAATATTTTGGGGATTACTACTCTTAACCGGGTTTAACATTTACTTAATTAAACAAAAAAAGGAAAGATCATATTTTTCTCTTTTAGAACATTTAGCTCTAGCGGTAATTGTAATAATTATCACTTACTTAGTTGGTAAAGGTGTTGCTTTATTAGCCTAATAATTCCAATATCTTCTTTCCAAAATTTTCAGCAGCTTCGGGTCCGTTAGCAGTAATAATTTTTCCATCTATTACAACCGGTTGGTCAACAAATTCTGCTCCATTCTTAATAAGAATTTCTGCTTGTTTATTATCTTGATTCCAAACAGTAGCTTTTTTCCCTTCCAGAACATTTGCATATGCCAAGATAGTAGGAGCAATACAAATTGCTGCCAAAACTTTTTCACGATTAATTGCTTCTTGTGCAGTTAAATGTGCTTGAACATCATGCTGATACCCTACTGCACCAGGACCGCCAATGAAAACAATTGCATCATAATCAGAAACGTTAATCTCTGCAATCGCAATTGTAGCTTCAGTAGTAGTTTTATCAGTAGCAGTACAAGTTCCAACTTGTTTAGAAGCAGTAATTACTTCAACACTTGCATTTTCTAATATTTTCTTTGGCGCACCATATTCGTGCGGTTGATAACCTTCTTGTGCAACAATAAATAACGCTTTCATTTTATTTAACCTCAAATTTTTCCTTCATTAACCAATTCTACAAACTTCTCAAAACTTCTGTCGAATGTAGCTTCTCCCTCTTTATCAAAACAGCAGCCAGGTAGTTCTCTATTAGCAAGGTGATGCCTAATACACTCACAGCAAATCCCTTTTCTGGGACAGCCAGGATATGTGCATTTACAGTTTTCTAAGTTCCGTTCTTTTTTACAATCCATAATTAAGTACAAAAAACTAACATTTTTAAACTTTTATATTATTCTATATAAAAAAGAGGATGTTAACAGAAATTATTACTTTAATCATTGGAGTCATTGCAATCTTAATCCTGGCAGAGATAGCAGTAAGAAGTTCTATCAGGTTAGCGCACCATTTTGGCTGGTCCGGTACTTTTATCGGTTTAACAATCCTTTCTATTGGAACTTCTGTTCCTGAAATCATGGCCGCAATTGTTGGTAGTATTGATATTCTTAAAAACCCGGGAATGATGAACACTATTTCTGGATTAGTTATCGGAACTAATGTTGGCTCAGACATATTTCAACAAAGTTTTATTCTGGCGGTGGTAGGGTTAATTGGAACAATTGTTGTTGTTAAAAAAAATATTATTTCTGAAGTTGGTGCTTTAATTGCTGGAGCTACTTTAATGTGGGTCATGACTATTGGCGGTTTTATCAACAGATTTGAAGGGTTTATCATGTTCGCCGCTTACATTGGTTACTTATTTTATCTAAAAAAGAGACAAGAAAAAAGAAAAGCAGAAGAATTGAATATTAAACCGATAATTCACAAAAAAGCAAAAAAGAAATTCACTGATAAAAAACTTGTTTTTGAAATAACTACAATTCTTATTTCTTTTGCAATCATGGCTTTTGCTGCAAATAAAGTTATTGAAGCTTCTACAATTTTAGTTGAATCATTATCAATCAGCGCTTCATTTTTCGGAGTTCTGTTGTTAGGTATTGCTTCCGCTTTACCAGAACTGACTACTGCTTTAGTGGCCGTCTTTAAACATAAGAAAGGAATTTCTGCAGGAGTTTTAATCGGCAGTAACGTTACTAACCCTTTACTAGGATTAGGATTAGGGGCAATGATATCGGGTTATGCAGTTCCTAAAGTAACCCTGTTTTATGATTTACCATTTAAAATAGGAATTGCGGGACTAATTTTCTGGTTCTTATGGAGAAACGAAAAATTAAACAAATGGGAAGCGATTACTTTAATTGGACTCTTTATAACTTATTTAGTGTTAAGAAACTTCTTGTTCCCAGTAGACTTTTAGAAAAATTTAAACAGCAATTTTCTCTTCTTTATATCCACCATAAAGTTCGTTATACATTTTTGCTGACAAAGCTAAATTAATACGCGCTTCTCTTGTATCTTTAGAATTATAATTAATCTTATCAATTTTTGATTCTTGAAAATAAAATTTTTTGGTCACTCCAAATTTGATATAATATGAAAAACTCCCTTCAACATATAAACTGTTTTTTCTAATTTTTGTGGGAACATCCTGAATATTCCCAAAAAAAGCAATTTTTCCATTCTCTTTATGATAATGAAAATTTATCCCTAAATGAGAAGCACCAGCATTACCCCCAATACTTTCGTTCATAATTACTTCACTCATTCCACCTTCCTTTTTACTACGCATTAAGTAAAGATTCTTTTTTACAACCGGACTTAAATCCACCATAATTAAAAGAAAATCAAACATATATATAATCATTTCTAAACTTCAAACAAGCTTGAAGTTATCAAAACCTATTTAAATACTAAAGTATAACCCGCTGATATGAGTAAAAAAAACAATTTCCTTTTAGTAGATTTAAATGAGAAGAAAACTAAGAAACTAGCAGAAACTATTACTAGTGATACAAGTAGAAAAATTCTTAATTACCTGGCTGAGAAAGAACATGATACAGAAGCTAACATTTCTAAAGAGTTAAATATTCCAATTTCTACTGTCCATTATCATTTACAAAAACTAACAGAAGCAAGTTTAATTGCAGTTGAAGAATTTCATTATAGTAAGAAAGGTCGAGAAGTTAACCATTACAAATTAGCTAACAAATACATTATTATTGCTCCGAAAAAAGTTTCTGGGTTAAAACAAGCATTGAAGAATGTCTTGCCAATCGGTTTAATTGCTTTAGGAATCAGTGCGGTTATTAAGTTTACTACTTCTTCATTTGGTAGAGTTGGAACCTTTGCTGCAGAAACAGCAAAATCTGCTCCTTTATTAAAAGAAGCTGCTTATGCTACTGCTGATAAGGCAATTATGGAATCTGCTCCAGTTACGGCAGAAATCGGCACAGATTGTTTACCACAAATCTCTTCTTCTCAACCAAACATTGCTTTATGGTTCTTAGTCGGAAGTTTATTTACGATTGTTCTTTACTTAATTATTGTAATTCTAAAAGAATGGTGGAAGAATAGATAACTTCAACTCAATTTGAAACTTACTCTTACTTATAAATAGAAGTACGCTATTACTAAAGATGGTGATTAAAAATGACTAAAAAAATATTGAATCAATTAATGTTTATCTTCCTGGCTGCAATTGTTGTTTTGGGAGTTATTTATGTGGTTCTACCTACAGAACCAACAACAATACAAACAACACAACTAGGATTGAAAAAGTTCTCTTCTGGAGAAGACTTATTAGAAGCTTTAGAGGATGCAAGAAATAAAGGTGGTTTTGTTGATGCCGTAATGGAAATAGCAACCTCTCCAACATCATTTAAAACTTTTACCGGGACAATGGCTATCCAAGAATCTTCATCTGGAGATACAACATACTCAAAAACTAACATTCAAGTAGAAGGGGTAGATGAAGCAGACATCATAAAAACTGATGGGAAATACATTTATCTTATAGCAAAAAATAAACTAATTATTGCTGAAGCTTATCCAGAAGAAGATGCAAAAATAATCTACGAAGAAAGTTTAGGTGAACAATTTTCTCCACAAGAATTGTTCATCCACGAAGATAGATTATTAGTTTTTGGTAATACATTTCAAAAGTATAATACTCCTCTTGGAAAAAATACAAATGAAATTGCTCATTCCAGATATCCTCGAAGTACTTTAACAGTAAAACTTTACGATATTTCTGATAAGGAAGATCCAGAATTGTTAAGAACTGCTGATTTTGAAGGACGTTACTTAACTTCCAGAAAAATAAATGATGATGTTTATTTTGTAGTTAACAATTATCCAAGATATTCTAAAAACCCAACCATTTGTGAAGAAGTAGTACCTAAGTTTAGGGAAGATTCAGAAACATTTGAACCAATTGCTAAATGTACAAATATTGGTTACATAGAAGATGTAGAAGCACGTAATTTCATTACTTTAGCAGCAATTTCTATAACAAACGAAGATCAAGAAATTAAAAAAGAAACTATCTTAGGTAATGGACAAAATGTTTATGCTTCATTAAACAGCATTTATATTGCCCAATCTCAATATGGATATGGTTTAGAAAAATTAGATGAAGAGAATAGAGAAAAAACTATTGTCACTAAATTCAGATTAGACAAAGGCGATATAGATTATTTTGCAACCGGAGAAGTTCCTGGAACTATTTTAAACCAGTTTTCAATGGATGAACATGATAACCATTTCCGAATTGCTACTACTAAAGGTAACGTTTGGAGTGATAAAAAATCTAGTAACAATGTTTATGTTTTAAATTCAAACTTAAATGTTGTTGGAGAACTAGAAGACTTAGCTCCCGGAGAGAGAATTTACTCAGTAAGATTTATGGGTAAGAAAGGCTATGTAGTTACTTTCAAGAAAGTTGATCCTTTGTTTGTGATTGATTTAGCTAACCCTAACAATCCAACCGTTTTAGGAAAACTAAAAATTCCGGGTTACTCTGATTATCTTCATCCTTATGATGAAAATCATATCATTGGGATCGGTAAAGATACAGTTGAAGCTGAAGAAAACCTTAAAGACCAAAGAAACTTAGATTTTGCTTGGTACCAAGGAATAAAAATGGCAGTTTTTGACGTTTCTGATGTCGAAAATCCAATTGAACTTCATAAAGTTGTTATTGGGGATAGAGGTACAAATTCGGAAGCTCTTCGTAACCATAAAGCATTTTTGTTTGACAGAGAGAAAAATCTCTTAGTAATTCCAATAACTTTGGCAGAGATTAAAGGAAAAAAAACTTCCGACAACCAGCATGGCGAATATACTTTCCAGGGAGCTTACGTCTTTGATTTAACTTTAAACAATGGTTTCCAACTGAAAGGTAAAATCAGCCATTATGACGATGATCAAGCGTATAAGAAAAGTGGCTATTACTTCTCTGGAGAGAGTTCAATCAGAAGAAGTTTGTTTATTGAAGATGTCTTATACACTTTATCTGACTCTAGGCTACAGTTAAATGATTTAGATGACTTGGAAAAGTTAAAAGTGTTAAAGTTTGAGGAAAAAGAAGAAAAAAATAAAGAAAGTAATCTTGGCAAGCCAGTGATCATTAATTAATTTGTTTTTTTATTTTTACTTTTTCTTTTCTTTATGGAGCCATTCGTTCAGGATCCCTTGGAAGTAAAACAGCTTCTCGAATATTATCTAACTTAAGCAACCTCTGAGTGATCCGATCTAATCCAAAACCAACACCACCATGTGGAGGACAGCCGTACTTAAAAATATCTTTATATTCAGGCATTTTGTTCAGATCTAAACCTTTCTCTTTAGCCTGTTTCTCCAAAACTTCTAAACGATGCTCACGTTGTGCACCAGTAGCAATCTCCACACCATTAAACAATAGATCAAAACTTTTTGTTCCGTTAGGGTCATCTTCGGGTTTCATGTGATAAAATGGCCGAATTGCGAAAGGAAAGTTTGTTAAAAATACAAACTCACTGCCATGTTTCTCTTTCATAATCTCGCCCAACATTTTCTCTCCCTCTGGATCTAAGTCATCTTCAGCAGCATACTTTTTACCTTTCTTTGCTAACAATGTTTTAGCTTCACCCATTGTAATTCGAGGAATCTTATTAATGACATTATGTTCCACTTCTAATAATTCTAATTCAGAAGAACATTCTTCTTTTAATTTATTTAACAAACTAATTAACATTTCTTCAATGAAATCCATTAATTCAACTTCATTTTTAATGAAAGCCATCTCAAAATCAACACCGGTATACTCAGTTAAATGCCTAGTAGTGTGAGATTTTTCTGCTCTAAAAACCGGGGCAATTTCATAAACCCTTTCAAATCCACCAGCAACAAACATCTGTTTGTAAACTTGTGGCGATTGTGATAAGTAAATAGGTTTGCCAAAATAATCAACTGTAAATAAATCTGCTCCAGATTCAACTCCAATTGTAGTGATTTTCGGAGTTTGAATATTAGTAAAACCATGACCGTCTAAATAATTAGTAACCAGTTTAGTTATCTTACTTCTTATTTTGAAGATAGCTTGTTTCTTAAGATTTCTTGTATCTAAAAAACGGTAATCAATCCTTTTATCAATGTTAGTTTGACTTTTATCAGAATTATCAATTGGATGAGGTACTTCTGATTTGTTAAGCATTTTAATACTTTTAATCATTACTTCTATTCCCCATTTGGAAGTTTTATTTTCTTTAGGTAATCCAATAATCTCTACCACAGACTCTTTAGTGTAATCATCAAGCGCATTAAATGATTCTTCTTCAGTATCACCTTTGAAAGCAAGTGTTTGCATATCACCAGTTCTATCTCTTAAGATAAGAAACTTAATTTTGCTTAAATTTCTCAATTCTTGAATCCAACCTTGCAGTAATACTTCTTTTCCAATGTTATCTTTAAGATCTTTAATTAGTATACGTTCCATTTTAAAATGTAAAACCAGGGGTAGTTTTTATGCTTTTCTGTAAAAATTACTAAACCCTGCCTCTTAACTTCTCAGCATCTAGAATCTTCTTAACTGCTAAAAGATAAGTGTTAGTTCTAAAATCATAATCATTCTCAGAATACTTTTCCCAAATTTGTTCAAATGCACTGACCATTTTCTTTTTCAACTTAGTTTTTACAGTTTCTGCATCCCAATAATTATCTTCATTATTTTGTAACCATTCAAAATAGGAAACTGTAACGCCACCGGCATTAGCTAAAATGTCAGGTAATACTAAAATTTGTTTAGAATATAAAATTTTATCCGCTTCCGAAGTAGTAGGGCCGTTAGCTAATTCTAAAACAATTTTTGCTTTAATCTCAGATGCATTCTCAACAGTAATTACATTTTCTAAAGCAGAAGGAACTAAAACCACAACATCTAATTCTAATAAGTCCGCATTAGAAATCTTCTCTCCATTGGTATAATTAACAACACTACCAGTTTCAGATTTAACTTTAACCAATTCTTCAATATTTAACCCTTCATTATTTAAAATTCCACCTTTAGAATCTGAAACAGCAACAATTTTAAGCCCTCTTTCTGCAAGCAATTTAGCAGCGTTCATCCCCGCATTACCAAAACCTTGAACAGCGACAGTTTTCTCAGTCAAAACAATCCTCTTAATTGCTTCTTCTAAAACATAAACCCCTCCAAGGGCAGTAGCAATATCTCTTACTAAAGATCCGCCAGCTTCAATTGGTTTACCAGTTATTACTCCTGGAGCTTTCTCACCAATTAATTTTTCATACTCATCACACATCCAATTCATAATTTCAGGAGTAGTATAAACATCAGGGGCAGGAATATCTTGTTGTGGTCCAATAACTTTGTAAAAAGCACGCACATAATCTCGGCTTAATTCTTCAATCTCTTCTTTAGACAATTCTTTAGGATTAACTGTGATTCCGCCTTTGCCACCACCTAAAGGAATATCTGCAGTGGCAGTTTTCAAACTCATCCAAAAAGCAAGTGCTTTAACTTCATCCAAACTAACTTCCGGATGAAATCTAATCCCACCTTTAAACGGACCACGAGAATTATTGTGCTGTACTCTAAAAGCAGAATATTTCTTCCCAGAAACTTCTAATTCTGCTTGATGAATAAATTGTGGTCTTTTTAATAAATCTAATTCTTTCTCATTAAAATTAGCAATCTTGCCAATTTTTTCTAAAAAATTAATTATACTTGTGTATTCCATAATTTGAAAAGAAAATTATTTGTTTATAAATATTTATGAATTGAGCATAATTAAAGTATCATCTTGCACTACTATAAAAAAATTCCTTGAGAAAGATTATTTGCTAACTTTTTCAAATCTTCTTTATACTTATCCAGATCTTCAATTTTTTTCTGAGAAACTCCAGTTTCCATTGCTGCTTTAGCTACAGCGGGAGCAACATGATACAAAACTCGAGGATCAAAAGGTGTGGGAATAATATAATCCGGACCAAAAGAGAATGTCTTGCCATAGGCTTCAGCAACTGAATCAGGAACGGGTAAGTGAGCTAAGTCTGCCAAAGCTTTAACAGCAGCAAGTTTCATTTCTTTATTAATTTTGGTCGCCTGCACATCTAAAGCACCACGAAAAATAAAAGGAAATCCTAAAACATTATTAACTTGGTTAGGATAATCTGATCTGCCTGTAGCCATAATCATTTCTGGAACTGCTTCTTTAGCTTCTGGATAAGAGATTTCTGGATTCGGATTAGCCATCGCAAAAACTATCGGAAAAGATGCCATTGATTTTAACATTTCTTGAGAAACAATATTACCCTGAGAAACACCAATAAAAACGTCTGCACCAGTAAATGATTCACTAAAAGTTAATTCATTCTCTTGAACAAACTTAGCTTTATATTTATTTAATTCTGGTAAACGTTCTACCGTTAAAAGACCTTTACTATCAAACATAAATATTTTATTTTTATCTGCACCCAAATCTAATAATAAATTAGCACAAGCCATTGCCGCTGCTCCCGCCCCAGAAAAAACAATCTTTACTTCTTCAATTTTTTTATTAGCAATTTTTAAAGCGTTTAACAAACCAGCAGCAGTTATTACTGCGGTACCATGTTGATCATCATGGAAAACTGGAATGTTCATTTTTTCAATTAATTCTTCTTCTATTTGAAAACATTCCGGAGCTTTAATATCTTCTAAATTGATTCCGCCAAATGTAGGTTCTAAAGAAGTAACAATTTCAATAAATTTCTTTGGATCTAATTCATTAACTTCTAAATCAAAAACGTCAATCCCAGCAAACCGTTTGAAAAGGACACCTTTACCTTCCATTACTGGTTTACCTGCAAGAGCACCAATATTCCCTAAACCAAGAACAGCAGTACCATTACTGATTACAGCAACTAAATTTCTTTTAGCAGTATATTTGTACGCGTTCTGAGGATCATTTTTTATTTCTAAACAAGGTTCAGCAACTCCTGGGGTGTAAGCTAAAGATAATTCTTTTGCAGTGGTGCAAGGTTTTGTTGGAATTACTGCCACTTTTCCCGGAGTTCCTTGAGAATGATAATTTAATGCTTCTTCATTTTCTGTCATAAAAACTTAAGAAAATTATTCGTTTATAAATATTATGGAGTTATGTAATAATCGTAAGAAAGAATGCAGTAAAATGCAATTAAATTCAACCAAACAAAAATTCTAAACTTTCTTTAGTTGCAATCTCTTTTATTTCTGTAGATTGTAAAGCATAACCATAAATTTTTAATTTATCAATATTCCCCTGATAAGATTGTTTTTCATCAATAGTAAATGCTTCTCCATCAACAACTTTGAAAAAAGGTTGACCAATAACATTCAAATCTAATTCCTGTCCTAAAACTGCTAAATTAACCTCTAACTCTTCATCCCCTAAACCAGAAAGATAACCACTAAACCGACCATCAAAATAAAGTTTAACTTTTGACCCTTTCCTTGTTAAACTTAAATGATGCCATTTATTGTCTGTTAGTTTAATATTTTTGCTTAATTTTGCTTTATTAGCATTAAGATAAACTGTTAAATCAGTCATAATGGTTAATTCATTATCTTCATTAATATTAGCTGCAGAAATTAAAGCTGAAGTCTTCTGACTACTTGTTTTAGCCCAAAACATGATTGTAAAATCATTAAGTTTGTTTAAATCTTTAGCAGGTAAAATATAATAACTATTAGTTTTTCCTTTAAAAGATATTTTTTTACCTTTTTCAAAATCATATTCTGCAATTAGTTCTGCCCCTAATCCAGAATTAGTAATTTGTACTTCTCCAAAATCACATTTTCCCCACTCAGGGTCTTCATGAAAGAAAAAATTACAATATTGGTTAGAATTACAATCATCATCACCCTGACACGATTTTCCAATAATCTTTCCAGATTTAGTTTTATGAGCTTCCCCTACCAAAGCGCCAGATTCACTACCATCAACAGATTCTTCAACAAGACAACTAACTAAAAACAAAGAAACTATCAAAATACAAAAAACAAGAAAACTCTTTATCATCCCTCTTATTTTATACATAAAAGAAAAGAAAAGAAAGAAAGAATAAAAACCTTTCTATTCAACAACTAAAGTTCCAGTCATTCCTCGCCAATCTTCACAACTTGAACATTTAAAATCAAATGTTCCAACTTGATCAGCAGTGAATTCTACTACTGTGTTTCCTTTAACTTCATTTTCCACTCCAAATTTAGGCACGGAAAAAGTAAAATCTAAAGCATTAGGGACAATAGTTATTTTCACTGTATCACCTTTGTTAACAGTAAGTTTAGCTGGACTAAAGAACCATTTCTTTGCTGTAATAGCAAACTCTTTAGTTGCAACTGCTTCAACCACTGGTTCTTCTATAACAGGTTCTTCAACAACAACTTCAACTGGCTCTTCAACTACGACAACTTCAGCTGGTTCTTCTGTAGAAACTTCAACAGGAACAGTTGCTCCTCCAGCTTCAGCTAATGCAGCTTCAATCTCAGTTACAAAAGCACTATAAGGCATTGCACCGCTAATTAACTTTCCATTAATAAAGAAAGCAGGAGTACCAGTAACACCATAAGATTGACCATCAACAGCATCTTTTTTAACTTCTTCAGCCATATCTCCATTATCCAAGCAAGCATCAAATTTTGCAGTATCTAACTTCAATTCTTTTGCGTAACTTTTTAAACTTACAACATCAAGCCGATCTTGATTTCTAAATAGTTCGTCATGCATTTGCCAATATTGACCTTGTTCACCAGCACATTCAGCAGCTTCTGCAGCTTTCTGAGCATTAGGATGAAATTCTAATGGAAAATCTCTGAAAACATATTTAACTTTACCAGTCAAAACATAGTTTTTTACAATCTGGGGATAAGTTTCGTCAAAATACTTTTTACAAAAAGGACATTGAAACTCACTAAATTCAACTATTGTTACTGGAGCATCAGCATTTCCTTTTACGGCATCATCATCAATAGAAACATCAAGTTTTGCTGATTCTGTTGCTCCTGCTGGAGATGCTTCATCAAGCACAAATCCCTGTGGGAAAAATATTTTACCATCTTTTGTCATGTAAGAATCCACTGATTGTCCAGCAACCAAAATGGTCAGTTTATACAAACTACCAGCATCTTCAGAACTTTCAAGTTCAGCAGTGAAAGGCTCCTGTAAAAGATTAGTGTTTACATAATCTAAAACTTTCTGTTCAGCTTCAGCTAAAGTAATACCCTCGCTAATAGCAGCCCCATCCATGTTAAATCCACCAGTAAAAACTGAAACAACTAAAAGTATTAACAGAATACCGGTAAGCAATTTCCAAGTAGAAGCACTTTTAAGACTATCATTAGAATCATCTTCATCTTCCCAAGGATCAACAACAGGTGTAGGATCAATAGGTTCAGACTTTGCAGGTTCAATATTTTCTACCTTTTCAGTAGCAGGAATTATTTTAACTTCTTCTTTATCTTCGTTTTTAACTTCATTTAAATTTTCCATCTTTTCCTCTTTATCCACTTCAATTACTTTTTCAGTAGATTTTTTTGAAGATTTTTTTTCTTTTTTAGGTTTACTTTTAGTATTATTTTTACTACTAGAATGTTCTTCTTCAACAAACTCTTCACCAAAAAAAGATTCCTCTTCGTCTAATTGTTTTTGTTCCATAAAAAATCACCTCATTAAATTTTTTGCTCAAAAATTGAAAAATTTTAAGCAATTATAGATTACCCTCTTTATCTAACAAAAATCAAAGATTAATTTATAAATATTTAGATAGTTTAGAAGATAAGTAGCAGTCTATCTTTTCCAACCTAACTTTTTTAGGTCCTATGTAACAAATAAGGAATAATCAGAAAATTATTTATGCCCATGCCCATGCTTAATTTTTAAAACTTCACCATCTTTTAAATAAACAACTTTTTGTGCATAACGGACCAATTCTAAATCATGAGTTACTAAAATAATTGTTTTACCCTCTTTTATATGTAAATTAGATAAAAAGTCCATAACTTGTTGGCCAGACTTTGAATCTAAATTTCCAGTAGGTTCATCAGCAAGAATAATGTCAGGGTCGTTAACTAAAGATCTAGCAATAGCTACCCTTTGTTGTTGCCCACCAGATAATTCATTTGGTTTATGGTGCATTCGGTCCCCTAAATCAACCATTCTTAACAATCCTTCCGCCCGTTCTAATCTTTCTACCTCGGAGACATTTTGGAAAATAGTTGGCAGAGTTACATTTTCTAACGCGGTTAAAGTAGGGATAAGATTAAACTGTTGAAAAACAAATCCAATTGTTTGCCCTCTTAATTGGGCAAGATCCGATTCAGATAATGTAGAAATATCAACCCCATTAAGATTAATGGTTCCACTAGTTGGTGTGTCTAAAACCCCTACTTGGTTCATCATTGTACTTTTTCCTGAACCTGAAGGGCCAACAATGACAACAAATTCGCCTTTATTAATAACTAAATCTATTCCTTTAAGTACATCTAAAGATACTTTTCCCATGTAATAAGTTTTCCAAACTTTTTTAAGTTCAATCAAAGGATATTTACTAGTTGTTTTTTTCTTCATCTTCACTTTCTTTTCTTTTACGTTTTATTTAACTTTCTATTCATATCTTAAACTGTCTACTGGATTTAACTTTGATGCCCTTTTTGCTGGAGCAATTCCAGACAAGATGCCAATCAAAAACGAAAAGATCAACGTCCCAATTACCAAAATCCAATCAATTTCAATTACTAAAAATGCTGGCCCTACTACTTGAACAAAAATAAGTTCAACTATTTTTGCAAAACCAATTCCTAACGTAACTCCAATTAAACCGCCAAAAAAACCGTAAAGTCCGGATTCAACTAAAAATAAGTACATAATATGTGAATTTCTTGCCCCAATAGCTTTCATAATTCCAATTTCTCTAGTTCTTTGCAATACGGCAGTATACATTGTATTCATGATCCCTATCCCACCAACTAAAAGTGCGATTGCAGCAATCCCAATAAGAACAATTTGCACTATGTCAAGAATAACCGCAAATGATTCCATGAACTGTTCTGGTGTTTGAATACTAAAATCTTCTTCACCTTCATTAACATCATGTGCTTCCCTCATATCTTTTTTCACATCTTCAACAACTAAAAGTGGATCATCTCCAACCTTAGTCTGAGCAATAATGAAACCTAACTCTCCTTCTTTATCAAAAACTTCTCCATATGTATCTAAAGGAACAAAACCAGACTGGTCATCAGGTGGAGAACCAATTTTTTCCAAAAAACCAACCACTTTAAACTCTTGATCTTGAAGAATAATCTTATCTCCAACTTCAACTCTCTTTTCAAAAAGATTATCTTGAGTAAATTCATGGCCAAGAACAATTTTATATTTATCTCCTCGTCTAACGTTTCTTCCTTCACCAATTTTCCAGGTTTGTGCTTCACCCACTAAAGCTCGCTCATCTGGATCTGTAGAAATACCAGAAAGGAAACCATAATGAATTAAATCATTAAATTCATACCGAGCAAAACCATAACCCATCCCAGTAGCTAGTTTAATTCCGGAGGTGCCTTGGATAACTTCTAAATCATCTTCAGTTAATAATTCAGAAGAACCCATTCCCCACAACCCACCCTGTGGCATAACGAACAATTTATCGTTGCCCAGAGCAGAGAACTGTTTAGTTATTGCATTTTCTAAACCTTGCCCCAATGTAATCAAAGAAACAATAGCAGCAATACCAATAAAAATCCCTATAAGAGTTAACCAACTACGTAACCTCCTTCTTCTAATTTCCTTCGCTGGTATCTTAAAATAGTCTTTTATCATTTTTATTATTTAGCAAAATTTTTTTCAAATAGAGCTATTAATGTCTTCTCTCTTTTTTCAGTTCTTTTTTGTTTTATAATCGCTTTCAACTCAGCCCTAATCAGTTTAACTGCTTTATCTCCCCAAGAAAATCTTTTCATTGCCCTACTGACCAAAGTAGCGGTAGTTCCAAGAACAGAACCTAACCTAAATTTGGTCCACAAAGTAATGTTCGAATCAGAAATGTACTTAAATAAAACTTCAATAACTCGAGCTAAAGCCATGCCAACCCAATAAGCCCGAGAATCGGAAGGGGGGTCATATTTCTTTCTACAAGAGATCCTAGCATTTTTGAGTGATTTTAATTCCATTTTCAAATAAATTTTTGGCACTTTGCTTTTAAAATAACCGATAGAATTATAATAATCAAATCCCCTAATAAGTTCTTTAATTTCTGGATAATCTCTTTCCATACTTAATAAAACGTCCTGAACTGGTTTTTTAAGATTTATTTTTGCCATGTTTTTATTTCCTCAACGCATCTACCGGTTTTAGTGCTGCTGCTTGTTTTGCTGGTAATGCTCCTGATAATGTTCCAACAATGAAACCAAAAGATAACATCCCAATTAATAACCAAATGTTAAAATCTGCTTTAATTAAAAAACTGCCATAAATTTGAAAAGCAATTAGTTCGACAGATTTACTAATTCCAAAACCTAAACTCACTCCAATTATTCCACCAACTAATCCTAACATCCCAGATTCGATTATAAAAATAGATAAAATACCCCTATTTCTAGCACCAATAGCTTTCATCACTCCAATTTCTTTTGTTCTTTCTAAAACGGCAGTATACATTGTGTTCATAATTCCAATCCCGCCAACAAACAACGAAATTGCCGCTATCCCAACTAAAACTCCTTGCACAATCATCAAAATAGTATTTAATGTTGCTAAAAGACTTTCTGGAGTTTCAACATTAAAATCTTCTTTACCTTCTTCAACATCACGATGTTTTCTTAACTCTTTTTTTACCCTTTCTGTAACCATTGCTACATCTTCTCCCGCCCCTACTTTAGCAGGAATAATATCGAAAGAGTCATCAAGATCTAAAATTTCACGCATTGCTGCTTCTGGAATAACTATTGTTTCATCTTGCTGCGGGTTACCTGACTTTTTTAATATCCCTACAACTTTAAAATCTATATCTTCAATTAGAACTTTATCTCTTAATAATAAACTTTTATCAAAAAAATCTTCAGCAAAATTATGGCCAATCATAACTTTATACTTGTCACCTTTTTTCAATAATCTCCCCTGGCCAATTTTATAATTGTTAGCTTCTACTGCTAAAGCAATATCTTCACTGTCTTCGGGCATGGAAGCAGCAAAAGAATATTCAACCTGGTCATCAAACTCAACTTTAACAGACCTAACTAACCTTCCCAGGACATTGTCAATCCCTTTAACTCTCCCAATAACTTCGGCATCCTTTTCTGTTAATGGTACTTCTACCCCCGTTCCTGGTGGTCCAAAACCAGAACTAATACCTTGAATAATTATTTTATCAGAACCTAAACTAACAAATTGTTCACCAATAGCTGTTTGTAATCCTTGAGAAAGAGAAACGAGAGCTACTACCGCAGCAATACCAATAAAAATACCAATCATCGTTAGCCAAGAACGCATCTTCCTTTGTCTAGCACTCTTGTACGCTAACTTGAAGTAATCTTTTATCATCTTATATCTGGCTATATTAAAAACCCTTATTTTAATATTATTGTCCTCTACTTACTTTTTCTTTGAATTGAAAGATAATCTTCTTTTCCATTTCTTAGAAAATACTTCAGGGTCTTTCTTGTAACTACGATAAAGAATAAAGCCAACTACAACTAAGATAAACAATAAGAAGTAAACCCAACTATTATTCTTTTCCAATACTCCAAACTTCACCAGTTCTGAAGCAGAATAAAGTTCCATCTTTAAATCAAATTGTTGTTGGTACTGCTTATTATTAGCATCATAATAATCCAATGTAACGGGAACATTTAAAGAATCTATTTTTTTATTAATGTAAACATCAATCTCTTCACTCTCAGTATCATCAGAATCAACATCACCAAGATAAAAATAATCAGTCGTAGTAACTAACTGATAATCGTCAGAAGGTAAAAGTTGTAATTCTAAGTATTTTATATCTGAACTACCAGAGTTAGCAATTTCTAAAGTGATTTTACCATCTTTTCCTGATTGTAATACTGAACTTTTTTTAATGTAAGCTTTAATCTTTGGCACTTCGCCAATTGTTATTGCCAAAATATCTTCAACAAGATATTCATTACCTTTCTCATCATTATAAGTTATGTTCAAAGGAACTTTGTATAAGCCCGGAGTAGCACTTGGATCAGCAATGACTTGAAAAGATAAAGGATTTAATTTATTAGTTTGTAATTGCGCTATTCTTCTTTCTGAAGAAGACTGGTATGGCGCTAAAGGAAGATCCGCACTACTAAAATCAAGTTTAAACTTAATATCTTTTAACAACGAATCAGCAAGATTTTTTACCATGATTTTAATAACTGCAGTTTGTCCAGGGACAATTTGTTGAGGTTCATACACAATTGAAGTTATATCTAAAACCGCATCATGAGTTTGAATATCAATCATAAAATCATTATCATCATATTTTAACTGAGTAGTACCCATTTTAATTTCTAATTCAATCTCAGTTTCTTCTTCAACTGCTTTTTCATTAACTTTTAAATTAAATTCTACTATTTCAGCATCCCCCCCTATTGAACTTGCTCGTAACTTACCAATATTTTTTTCTGCGACATCACCATATAAAGAAAAAGGAAACTTTGGCAAGATTTTAACAATGGCATCATCAGAAGTATGTTTACCATCATTTTCAATTTTAAATTTAACTTTAACAATCTGTCCAGGTTCAACTGGGTCAGGATCTTGAGAAATTAAAGTAACTTGAATTTCGGGATTTTTATCTGTAGAGTATGCTTCTACTAAAGAAAATGTTAATGTACTTAAAATTAAAAGTAAAATAAATATCTTTTTCATCCTATCACCTTTTTGATTAATGTTAACTAATACTATTTGAAAGTACTTTATCATTTAAAAACATATCGGTCAAATATATATTTAAGATAAAGGACACCCAGTTTTTTTTGCTAATGTTAAAAATTCTTGTTTCCCAGGAAGACTACTTCCATCAGCAAATTTCCAAGTTGGATAACCTTGAATTCCTGCTGCTGAACATTTTTGTTCATCTTCTGTACATTCAACATAATTTAATTTTTTAGTGGAATTACCAAACATTGCTTTTTGTTCATTACAATGTGAACACCAGTATGCACCGTACATAATTGCCCCGTTCTCGTTTAAACAATTAGCAAATTTATCCATATCTTTTGGGATAGGAGTACCACATCCAGAAATGATAACCACTAATGCAATTATCAATCCTAATAATAAAATTTTGTTAATTTTCATCTTTTTACCTCTAATGCCAATCTGGTGGCAAAGTTTTACCCCCACTTAGATAGGAGTAAGTTTGTAAAGCTGCTTTAGCACCGTCACCGGCAGCAACTATTGCTTGTTTAAATGGCGTATTAGTAACGTCACCAGCAGCAAATATTCCTGGACAAGAAGTTTCACCGAGAGAATTGACCACAATTTCGTTCTTTTCATTAATTTTTACTAATTCTTTAACCATACTACTATCAACAATGTAACCAATTTCTAAAAAAAGACCATCAATTTCTAATTCCTTTTTTTCTTTAGATAAAGTGTTTTCAACAATTACTTTGTTAATAAACTTATCACCTTTAATTTCAACAGGAACACTGTCCAATACTAGTTCTACCTGAGGATGATTTTTTAATTTCTCAACAGTAACTTCATCCGCTCTAAATCCTTGCCTGCGATGAATCAAATAAACTTTCTTAGCATAAGAAGTTAAATCTAAAGCTGCTTCAACTGCAGAATTTCCACCACCAGTTACAGCAACGATTTTGTCTTTAAATAATGGCCCATCACAAGTTGCACAGGTTGAAACTCCTCTTCCAAAAAATTCTTCCTCGCCGGGAACACCTAAAGTTCGAGGAACTTTTCCATAAGTTAAAATTATACTTTTTGTTTGATATTTTTCTCCGTTAGCAAGAGTAGCTTCAAAATGGGTTTCTATTTTTTTAATCTCTTTAACTTTACCAAAAATAAATTCAGCTCCGAACTTGTCAACTTGAACTTTAAATTTGTCCATCAATTCCATCCCTGATTGCGGTAAAGCTCCAGGATAATTTTCAATGTGGGAAGTTAAATTTCCCTGTCCACCAACATCTAAAGTAAGAATTGCAGTTTTAAGCTTTTTCCTACCACAATAGATTCCTGCTGCTAATCCAGCTGGTCCTGCCCCAATAATAATTGTATCATACATAATTAAAGCTGGTACGGAGGGGTTTAAAAAGTTTACTGTGTTATTGAATAAATGGGAATAAAAATGCACTTTCTACTCCAGAATAGTTAAAAAAGCTTAATAAACTCTAAATAATCTTATTCTTAATAATGGAATTTCGCGTACAAAGAAAGGATAATGAAAATATTCATAAATATCCTACAGAAGATCTTAAAACTGCCCAAAAGTTTGCTCAAGGGTTAAAAAATGAACTAGGAGATTTTCTAATGGGGATAATTCTCTTTGGAAGTGCAGTCAGGAGACAAAGTACAGTAAATAGTGATATCGACGTTTTAGTTATCAGTGATGATGTTTCTTTCCAAATAACTGATCCAATTGTTGAAGGGTATAGAATCATTGTTGAAAAATTAATTGCTAATACTTCAACCAAATTACATATTACTTCAATGACTTACACTTCTTTTTGGGAATATACTAAAGCCGGCGATCCAGTTGTAGTTAACATTTTAAGGGACGGGGTGGGTTTAATTGATAACGGATTTTTTGAACCTTTACAACGGTTACTTAAACAGGGCAGAATTAGACCTTCAGAAGAATCAGTCTGGACATATTTTGGAAGAAGTCCAAGAACCTTATTAAATAGTAAATGGCACATCTTACAAGCAACTCTTGATTTATACTGGGCAGTAATTGATTCTGCACATGCAGCTTTAATGAGAAAGAACGAAATTCCTCCTACGCCGGAACATGTTGCTGATATGTTAGACAAAATTTATGTTAAACACAAGTTGTTAGAAAAAAAATATGTAGAAACTATGCATAAATTCTATAAGTTGAGTAAAATGATCACTCATCGTGAAATTAAAGAAATTAAAGGTCACGAGTACGAAAAGTATTATCATGAAGCTGAAGCTTTTGTAAGACGGATGAAGAAATTGGTTGAAGCAGGCCGGTTTTAGAATGACTCAAAAAAAATATTTATGTTTTGATACAACAGTAAATAAAAAAAAGACTACTTTCATACTTAAAAGAAGATTGTTATTTATTTTTATTAAATATTATTACTGGATTGGTTATATCCCCCCATATATTTTATTCAGATATAGCAATCAATATATGAAATTAACTTTAATCTTAGCCATAATTTGGTTCATCAATGTAATAATTTATCAGCGGGAGATGAGGGTATTATATTCAAATAATTTTTTGTTGGGTGGAGGAGCATTTAATAAAGAAAGGTGGATTTGTAAAAAGGAAGGTTCTATTTTCTCAAAAAAAAAGCCATTAAAGTATGTTTGTAAAAAAAAATATGGATACTGGGACGATAAAGATTTAGATGCAGTAAATAAACAGTTTAATATGCCTAAATAATATAATCTCTTTCAGACAACAATCAAAACATTTAATAACAACTATCTATTTCTAATCAACGATGGAAACAACTATTCTCAAACATTGCCTGAAAAACGTCTATGAATTCAGTTCTGTTAATCCTAAAGTTGTTCTTGGCTTAACTTTAAGAGATAATCCAGATTTAAAGAAAGATGTCCCTAATGTTTTAAAAGAAATTTCTAAAACTATTGAAGAAATCAAAAATTTATCTAAAGAAGAAGTTAAGTCTAAACTGGAAGAAATTGCTCCAGAATTATTAAAAGAAAAGAAAGAAGAAGTTAAAGGACCGTTAAAAGAATTACCTAACGCAAAAGAAGGTAAATTTGTAGTAAGAATGGCTCCATCTCCAACAGGACCATTACATATAGGTCACGCTTACGGAGCATCACTTAATTATGAATATTGTAAAATGTACAAAGGCAAATTCATTCTTAGAATTGAAGATACTAATCCTGAAAAAATATTTGAGCCAGGATATAAAATGATTGAAGAAGATGCTAATTGGTTAAGTGATAACAATGTTTCTCAAGTTATTATTCAATCAAGCAGGTTAGGAATTTATTATGATTATGCAGAAAAATTAGTTAATATGAATAAAGCGTATGTTTGTGAATGTGATGCTGATAAATTTCGAGAAATGAAAGCTAAAGGAGAAGCTTGCCCTTGTCGAGAGTTAGAAGTAAAAGAACATCAACTAAGATATGCTAAAATGTTTAATGAGTATGCAGAAGGAGAAGCTGTTCTAAGATTAAAAACGGACATTAAAGATAAGAATCCAGCAATGCGAGATTTCGCACTTTTAAGAATTAATGAACATGTCCACCCTAAAACCGGGAAGGAACAAAGAGTTTGGCCATTAATGGTTTTATCTGTTGCTATTGATGATCACGAATTGGGATTAACTCATGTCCTTAATGGTAAAGACCAAGCAGATAATGCTAAAAAAGAAGCTTTGATCATGGAATGTTTTGGTTGGACTCCTCCAGAATATAAACATTGGGGATTTATCAATTTTATAGACTTACAAATAAGCAAATCTAAAACAAAAATAGCTATTGAACAAGGAGAATTTACTGGTTGGGATGATATTAGACTTCCGTACTTAGCAGCACTTAAGAAGAGAGGATACCAAGCTGGAGCGTTCAGAAAGTATGCTTTAGAAATTGGTTTAAGTTTAAATGATAAAACTGTTTCTCAAAAAGAATTCTGGAAAAATATTAATGCGTTCAATAAAGAACTAATTGAAGAGAAAGCAAATAGATATTTCTTTATCCATGATCCTGTGGGGATTAAGATTTTAAACTCTCCAAAAAAATCTGTAGAATTAGATTTACATCCAGACTTTCCAGACAGAGGACAAAGAACATTGATTGTCCAAGAGGAAATTAATATTGCTGAAGATGATTATGAAAAACTAATTGAAAACAAATTATATCGTTTAATGGATTATTGTAATTTTGAAGTTGTTGATAAAAAGTTTAAATTTGTATCTGAAGGCTATGAAGATTTTAAAAATGCAAAAAATAAAGGGATGATCATTCATTGGCTTCCCGTAGAAGATAATGTTGTAGCGGAAGTAGTTTTAGAAGATAACACTCATGCTCTAGGCTTAGGAGAAAAAAGTATGTTAAATTTGAAAGAAGGAGATATTGTTCAATTAGAACGATTTTCCTTTTGTCGATTAGATAAAAAAGAAGGTAATAAACTTACTTTCTGGTATTTACACAAATAAAAAACAAAATAGGTGGTGATTAAAATGGCAAAAATAAGTAGAGACACTCCATTAGCGGAGATTACATTACGTAGATATGAAAAACCAACCATGAACGATCGTGATTTGGTAAGAAAATTCTGTTTATCTATTGGATTATTACAACCAGGAGACAGTAGAGATGTTATTGTTGATGTGTTACACGTTTTAATGAAATCTCGGCAAAGTAAAGAAGAATTACATTCTGAAGAAATTAAAAATAAAGTTATGGAATTCCGTAAAGGAATGGGCTTACCAATGTTAGGTATCGCTTCTTCTAACATTAGAAGACAGTTGAAGAGATTAAAAGATTTACATTTGATTGAAACTAACGCTAACCTTTATCGAATTACTGAATTCAGCAATTTGTCTGAGATTTTTGAAGAGAAAGTTGAAGGGTTCATTTTAAAATCTGTCATGGGCAGGATTAAAGAATATTTGAAAAAGATGGACGAAGAGTTCAAACATAAAGAAGAATAAATCATAAAATTAATTTATCTTTTCTTTTAATTCTCCCAAATGATTAATTACTTTATTTTCATTTAATCCCAATTCTACAAAATCTTCTGTCTTACTTTCCCCAGTTAAAACCGCAATAAAACTAATCCCTGCATCTCTTGCTGCTAAGTAATCATCCGGATGATCACCAACAGAAACAACCTCGTTCAAAAGAATTCCTTTTTTTACTAAAGAATCTAAAGCTGGTTTCAAACAAAGTGGATTTGGTTTCCGATGTTCTTTCTCTTCTGGTTGAACAATAAATTCAAATTCAGGATAACCAGCTTGATCTAACCGATGTCTGGCCATTCTCACTCTGTTTGTTACAATCCCTTGCACAATTCCTTGAGTGGCCATTTCATCAACAATTTCAGTTCCAGATAATGTGGGGATATAATTCATCTCTTGAGCATCTTCTCGATATTTTGCCAGAACTACACTTGATAAAGGTTCATCTCGAAGGTAACCTCCCGGGTTAGGAAATAAAGAAACAAAAATATCTTCAAAAGCTAAATTTCTTTTCTGAACTTCTTTAATTTCTTCATCAGTTGGAACCGTAAAAGGAATTTCTTGACAAACTTTCATTGCTGTTTGTTTCAAATGGTTTAAAACAAACCCATCGGTATCCACCAAAGTATTATCCATGTCATAAATAATCGCTTTAACTTCACCCGAAACATTTGCTTCTTCCGTAACTAAAGTTTCCGATTCATTAACAATATTTTTTGGTTTCTCAATAAACTTTTCCTGTTTAACTTCTAAGTTCCATCTTCCCGGCATAACAATCATCTGTTCGCGTTCCGGACCGATACTTACTAAACTGATTTCTACTTTTCCCAACTCTTCAATCAAATTCAAATAATTCTGAGCATTAACTGGCAAATCACTAAACTCTTTCATCTGAGTAATATCTTCTGTCCAACCAGGCATCTCAACCCATTCATGAGGAACACAATGTTCTAACAAAAATCCGTCCGCTGGAAAATCTTTGATGATTTTTCCCGAAAAATAAATCTCACCATTAAACACTTTTTTTGGACCAAGATATTTGTAAGAATTACAAATTTTAATTTTCTCTAAACCAGTTAAAACGTCTAATTTACTAATCACAATTTTCGGACCATTGATTAAAGCTGCATGTCTTGTTAAAACTGCATCATGCCAACCACATCTTCTTGGTCTTCCGGTAGTAGAACCAAACTCGCCACCTTTCTCTCGTAAATAATCACCCATTTCATCAAATAATTCTGTTGGAAAAGGACCTTCTCCAACCCGAGTAGTATAGGCTTTGATTACACTAAAAGCAATATCTAGATGTGGTAAACCTAAACCAGTTTTCAAACCACCTACCGAAGCATTAGAAGAAGTTACAAATGGATAAGTTCCGTGATCAACATCTAACAATAATCCTTGAGCTCCTTCCAAAAGAATACTTTTACCATCTTTAGCGTTACTTTCCAACATTAACCTAGTATCAACAAAATGTTTCTTTAACAATTTCCCAACATTATAATAAATATCAATAAACAATTCAGTTAATTTGCTCAAATCAAGATTACTACCAAGAGCTACTACTTTTTCTCTCCAACGATCAAAGAATGAATCTTCTGGAAGAGATTTTCTTAAAGATTCCATAATCATTTCATCATCATCTTCATGCAATTTCTTAAAAGCACCAAATTTCTCCCAAACATGTAAACTAACTTTTCTTTGCAACAACTCTTTATCCAACAAATCATTAATTCTAATTCCGGTGTAATAAGCCTTGTCAGCATATGTAGGACCAATTCCTCTCCCGGTAGTACCAACTTTCTTTTTTCCTTTAGACTTCTCTTTGTACTTATCCAAAACTTTATTGTAAAGTAAAATAACGTGTGCTCTGCCAGAAATGTACAAATTATCCACGGTGTAACCTCTTTGTTCTAAAGTATGAATTTCTTTTAATAAAACTAAAGGATCAATCACCATTCCGTTTCCAAGTAAACAATCAACATTTTTCCATGTTATTGCCGAAGGAATCAAATGAAAAATATGTTTCTCTTCACCAACATAAACGGTATGACCAGCATTGTTGCCACCAGTAGCTCGAGCTGAAATATCAAAATACTTTGCTGCCCAATCAACAAATTTACCTTTACCTTCGTCGCCCCATTGACCGCCAAGAATTGCAAATGTATTAGCCATCTTAGTTACCTCCAAAAGAATTGATTAAGTCTGGTAGTTCAGACAAATCAATGATGTTATATTCTGCTTGTGTTTTTCTTTCCGGATCATAATTTACGCAAACAAACCCTTTCTTTTTTGCTTCTTGAAATTGTTCATCAACTTTTCCAACATAAATCACTCCTTTCCCATCAACAACTGTATCAAATTCATCAACAACTTCAATTTCCATTTGTTTTAACTTTTCTACGATTTCAACGGTTTTGATTTCTGAATCTAAAAACACTTTTTTAATTGCGGATAAAGGTTCTTCGTACTCTTCTTTGAATTCTTCCCAATTCTTAATAGCCAGTTCCGTTAACTCTTTACTCAAACCAATATAATTCTCTGGCCGTAAAGATTTAAGTTTCAGTTTAGTCTCTTCTCTAAGATCTAAACCATCAATAAAATCGTGCAACTCTTGAACTGTGCAATGTTTTCCTCGTGAGAAACCTTTCAATAATTCATAAGGCTGAGAGTAACCTTCTTTTCTTAACAAGGTTTGAACCGCTTCTGTTAGAATACTACCAAAATCTTTCAATTCATTAGAAATTTTTTCTTTATTCACTTGTAATCTCTGCAACTCTTCTAAAACATGTAAAACTACCAAATAAGAATGAGCAAAACCAACTCCTATCGCTCTTTGCGCTTCGTGATCAGACAAATCTCTCTGTAATCTAGAAACTTGTAACTTATTGATAAATCCAATAAATTTAGCATTAGCTTCAGCAACACTTCCCTCAGCAACTTCCATCCGCCAAGGGTTTATCTTATGGGGCATGGTTGAACTACCAACTTCGTGAACAACCTTTTCTTGTTGTAAATATCCTAAAGAGATGTAAGTCCAAAAGTCCATTGCTAAATCTTTAATAATATTATTAATGTTAATCATAATGCTAAACAATTCTGTCAATCCATCATGAAATTCAATTTGTGTACTCATTAAGTTTGCTTCAAAACCAAGATTTTCAATAAATTTCTTTGTAAATTTAATCCAGTCAACTTCTTCTGCAGCAAATTGTTGTGCTGCATGATTTCCAACAGCGCCATTACATTTTGCAGATAATTTGAAATTCTCTAACTTAATCAACTGTTTCCGTAATCTGTCAAGATAATTGGCCATTTCTTTGCCAAAAGTTGTTGGTGTAGCTGGTTGACCATGTGTTCTTCCTAACATTGCCGTAACTTTTTCTTTCTCAGCCATTTCTGCTAATTGATCAAGTAAAGAAACTAAACTAGGAAGATAATAAGATTTTAAAGCTCCATGAATCATGCAATTATGAGCAATATTATTCATGTCTTCAGAAGTTAATCCAAAATGAACAAATTCAACCATATCATTTAAAGAGCTTTCTTTCATTCTCATTTTCAAAAAATATTCTGCTGCTTTACAATCATGGTTTGTTGGTTTTATTTCTTGATAGCCAAACCGATCAATGTTTTGAATGATTTGTGCATCTGGTAAAGTAAAATTTTTCACAATGTTTCTCAGAAAACTTTTCTCTTCCAAAGAAAAAATTCTTACTGCTATAAAATCTACAGATTCAGATAAAGCAATTAAATATTCTACTTCCATGTAAATTCTATATTTGAATAAAGCAAATTCTGAAAACCAATCTGCTAATGGTTCGGTCATTAATCTATGTCTTCCATCGATTGGAGAAATAGCTTTTAAAGAATGTAAATTTAAGTCTTCTGATTTAATTCTAATCACCCCTTGATTTCAAGATTAACATTTGGTTTATATGCATTGTTATAATCAGAAATAGATAATATAAAGATAATAAAAAGAAATGAATTTAAAAACAATTAAAAAACTAAATAATATCCTCTTCAGCAACTATCAAAAAATTAAATGATTTTTTGGAAGATGCCTCAGAACAAAAAAACTAAATGATATCCTCTTCAGCAACTACAATAAAGTCGCCAGTAGCAATAACTGCTGAAAATGGGATTAAAATTTCACCATCTTTAGTTTTCTCTAATTCCATCTTTTCAATGTATGATGTAGAATTAGCTAATTGTAAATGAATTAATTCACCAGAACCAACCTCAAAAACTAAGTCGCCAATTTGTCCAAATTTTTTACCTGACTTTGAAACTACAGTTTTACCTAATAATTCTTTAGAATAACTTTTTTCTTTATCTTCCATAGTAGATC
>CAZXEM010000007.1:0-22912 GCA_964639875.1 uncultured Methanosarcinales archaeon
TAGAGGTGATAGTTATGGTTAAAAGCAGAAAAGGTAGTAAAAAAGGAGTAAAAGGCAAGACGTTTAACAGTAATAATAATGATAATAGTTATAATAAAAAAAATTTAGTTGGAAGTTGGTCATTTTTAATTGGTTTATTTTTTGCAATCATTCTAGGTTTAGGTTTTACTGGAACTTACCAAAAAGAAATATTGTGGGCAGTATTTTTATTAGGAATCGTTGTTGGTCTCTTAAACATTGCCGTTGAAGAAATTAATAGTTTTCTTGTTAGTGGAACAGTGTTAGTATTAATATCTTTTTTAGGGATCCAAGTGGGGATTTTTGATTCGGTGGCTCCAGCAATAACAAACATGTTAACTGGTATACTAACTTTATTTGTTCCTGCAACAATTATTGCAGCTTTAAAGTCGGTGTTTAGTTATGCCTACAGATAGAAAATAAAGAAAATATTTTTATTTTATTTTTTTAATTTTATTTTAATTACAAATAGAAACATTTAATTAATTAAACTGTTTACAATTACAAGATGGACAACTCATTTATTTTAGATATAATGGAACCTAATTCTATGATGAGTATTGAACAAGAGATGAACATGTATCATCTTTTATCAAGAGTAATTTTTCTTAAAATACCTGGAGCTATTGTTGAATTAGGATGTCATGAAGGATTAACTGCCGCAATTATGCAAAAAACACTAAATCAATTAAACTCAAAAAAGAAAATTTATGTTTATGATTCTTTTGAGGGTTTACCAGAACAATCGAAGAAAGACAAAGGTCCAATCAATTTCAAAAAAGGTAGTCTTAAAACAAATGAAAAAAAGTTAATTGAAACATTCAAAAGATTAAAATTAAAAACCCCAAAAATTAATAAATGTTGGTTTAAAGACATACCAAAAAATAAATTACCTAAAAAAATATGTTTTGCTCACTTGGACGGAGACTTTTATTCTTCTGTTAAAGAAAGTTTAGAAATAGTTTATCCATTGCTTGTAAAAGACGCAATTATGATTATTGATGATTATTGTAACTTGAAAATACATAAAAAAATTGAAAAAAAACTTAATTCCAACAAATGGAACCATAACAGAAAAAGAAAATACCTAATAAAAGACTATTTTCCTGGTGTGAAAAAAGCATGTGATGAATTTTTCAATAAGAAAAAAGAAAAAGTTCATATTTTAATCTCAGGTGATCAATGCCATGCTTATATTGTAAAGAAATAAGTAAAAATCTATTCTTACCAAGCAATCATTCCGTGTGCTTTCTTAAAACTTTTAAGAATGTTCCAACAATGAAATTTGGCAGCGCCAACAACACCTTCAATAGAAGATGACGCTTTTTCTTCTTTTTCCCTTAACAGTTTTGATTTTTTCTTAGATCCAGCATTAACACTTTTAGCAGTATAAAAATCGCCAAATAATGTTTCAAAAATAGACTTTTTAATTTGTTTTGCTCTCAGATCATTTTCTTTAGAGCCATCACTTTTTTTATCAGTTTCACCTTTTGCTTCAATGAGATAACGGTCCAATTCAACACCTAAAGATTCCATTGCACTTAAAATAGAAGTAGAAACATTACCCATTAACATAATAGTTTCTTTGTCCTTTAATGCTTTATAATTTGCTAACTGTTTATCTGTCCAACCATAAACCCTTAAATCCAAAATCATTTTACCAATGTGAACAGGACCACGTTGATAACCTTCCTGTTGAACTTTCAGTTCTGCCCGAGTACGATAACTAAACGTTGCTAAAACGCAACCATTAGCACCATCTTTATGAACCCTTGCTAAAACTTCAATGTCAAGCATACTTCCTTCAAAAGCAGAAATTAAATCTGGAGAACCCATCCGAGAACTTTTCAATGTTAACTTTTCAACATGACGTAAGTAAGGTTTAAGCCAAGTAATGTACATTTTAATAATTTCAAAATGTTGTGACAGATATTGTAATGTAAATCTTCTTCTGTTTAATAATTCTTTAAAAGTACGTTTTTTCCATTCCATGAACTGACGCAGATGCCGTTCAAGCACTCTAAGAACAGATTGATTAAAATCTTTCTCCAATAATTTCATATGACGTTCAAGTTCAGCCAGATTTTTAAATGGAGGAGCATCAAAATATAAGTCAGGCAAAGTAACAAACTCTAATTCTCTAGCCATTCCAAAAACAGAAGTTGCACTTTTCGCTCCACCTTGAACTAAATTAATATAAATGTCTTTTAAAGTTATTTCTGAACTTTTATTTCGTTCAGAGATAGGCCTAGCTAATTGCGCTTCAGTTTCTTCATAATAAGTTTTCCTTTCATCGATAACTCTTAATTCCCTTACCATCTGAAAAAGGTCTTTGATCATTTTTCCAACAGTAGCAAGAAGTTGAGTAATTTTATCTTGTTGACCGCCAAGTCTAATCTGAGAAATTCCAAAAAATGCAGAATTTTCTGCTGCTGCAAAAGAATCTTCCAATTTATCCACATAATGAAAATTATTTTTAAACTCATCAAGAAACCAGAAATAAGGTTCTTCCATACTCAGATCGTAAACTTCCCAAGTTAAAGTGTAAGCTTTTCTTGGTGTAGGAAAACCAGTTTTATCATGATGATCAATAATCACTTCTTTAAATTCTTCATCAGCATCACCCGGATCAAGCTTTCCAGAAATAGGTTGATATACCTTTAATTCTTTATCAAACTGATAATCATCCTCTTTATCTTTTTTAATAAAACCATACTTAACTAACAATTCTGAACGATCCATCTAATCACCATTTGGAAGATATCCGTTTATCTTTAATAAATTTTTGTTTTTTCTCATGTTTTTGGCATATAAATGCGATAATTACATTTGGGATAAAACTTTTCAAACAAAAGTTTATTATCGGAATTTAAAGTGTTAAAAAAAAGTAATTTTTGTTCTTGACATTTCTGATCCCCTGGAGCACAGATAAAATCGCAACTATTAATAAAAATCAGGTCATAATTATTTTTATTTCTACTATAAACAATACTGGCAAATTCCATCCCATCCAAAGTAACAACACGCTGGTCAAGAAACGAGACAAAAGATGGGTCAGACGTTAACACAGTCCCAGTAAGATTATATTTAATAATACTGTTTACAATTTCATTTTCAAATGTCGGTGGTTGATCAAAGTGTAATCTTCCCGGTAATGGCAAAAGAATCAAAACGATAACTAAGACAATCATTGCTAACGGTGTAATTACTGGCTTTTTCACCATTTTAATTTTTTGATAAAATTTTGTAATAACTACAGAAACTAATAAAGATAGAAAAGGAACCACAGTAACTAAATATCTAGATTCTTTCCGAGGAACAAAAAATGTAAAATATAACAAAATGAGTAAAGGAATAAGAAAAATTATTAATTTGTTCTCTTCTTTCCAAGATTCATTTTTAAAAAAGTAGTAAATGTAAACAAAATAAAATAAGTAAACAAAATTTAGTAAAAAGAAATGAGTCAAATAATAACTTATTCCCGTACCGTAAAGCCATGTTGAAGTTGAAACAATCCATGAACCAGCAATAAAAGGTTCAAACGGATTTGAATATTGAAAATAGTTAAAAATCAAGTAAGGAATTGTTAATACTAAAAAACCTGATCCAAAAATAAACAATTGTTTGATTTTCTTGAACAAATTTTCTTTCCTAATAATGATTATCAAAAATAATGTCCCAAAAATTATCCCTTGAGGGAATTTTGTCAAAAAGGATAATGCTAATAAAAAACCTGAAAAAAATAATTTTAAAACACTTCTTGACCCCAGAAATAAATATACTCCCAATAATCCTAACGTTACTGCTAAAGGTTCCGTAAGAATTAAACCGGTATGTAAAACAAAAATTGGTGTTAAACTAAAAATTATTGCCGCGATTAAAGCAACTTTCTTGTTCCAAACTTTCTTACCAACAAGGTAAACCAGATATACTGCAGTTAGTGAAAACAAAACATCTAATATTTTTCCAACAATTAATGTATCAAATCTTAACTTCCAAAGTAATCCTAAAATGAACGGGTGAACTAATGGCCGGAATGATTCCCAGATCCCAATATTTCCTTGGGAAAAAATATACTTCCCCATCCCGATATAAACATGACTATCCCACCATAACGAATGATTAAATGAAAGATAAAATAAACGAATTAATAAAGAAATAAGTAGAATTAAGAATAGGTAATGATTCTTTATTCTTACTATTACATTATTAAAAATGGATTTAACCACTTAATCACCTCTAATATATTTTCAACTTTTTAATTAAGTACAATGCTCTGACTGTTTTAACGAATCACAAATGATTTCTTTCATCTGTTCTTTTTGCACTACGCCCTCATACTTCTTATTGTCAATAATAAGGGTGGGCTGTTTAGTAACATCAAACTGGAGCATAACTACCTCTACCATGGGTTCATTATTCCGAAAGTCAAGATTGATTGGAAAAACAAGAACCTCCTCACCAAAAAGTTTTTTGAAATATGTTAATACCGTTCCTTGATTAGGACAAGAAGGACAATCAGTAGAGTAAAAGTAAACAATAGGAACCGTGTTCAAATCACATTTTTGTTTAGTTTCTCTAGCTAAAAGCCAGTAACGAAGATTATCTAATAAATAACGACGCATCACCATTTCTTTTCTCAAATCAGAAATTTCTTCTTCCTCTTCATAAGCAATAACCTCTCCTAATGAATCTGAAAGGTCAACAACACTTTCCTTTAAAGTAGTAGAAAGAATGGGACAATTATCATAGTTACTGAACGAATTCAAATAAAGATATTGTAATTGTAAACTAAGATATTTCACTTCTTGTTCCATGTTAACTTCTTCAATAATATTATAACGATGGTCCTCAATAATCGTTCCCAAAGATAGTCCTAAAAAGAAAATCAAAAAAGTGATTATTCCTGCAACCCAATATTTGTCTCTACTAATTTTTCTAAAATACTTCTCTTTATCTTTCTGATCTTGTTTATTGTTTTTATTGTTTTTATTTTTGTTACTTATTTTATTTATTTTATTTTCTTTATCTACCATTTTAGTTTCTTACCTCGAGCAAATTCAAATAATGATAAGAGTAAAATTACTCCTTTGACTAAATAATAAAAAGCAAAATAAGGGATTAAAGGTAACCAACCGAAAGCGTTTACCTTTTCATTAGCATTCTTATGAGCTTGATAAAAGAAAAATGTTCCTAACGCAAAAAGAAAAAATATAATGAACCCTCTTTTAAAATCAATTAATAAAAGATCTAAAAAGGTAATGTTAAATTTAAAATTTAAAAAGTAAGGAAGAATATTAAACTTAATAATTGCTAGATTTTTCATTTTAGTGAAAAATGGACCTACAAAGATATACAAAGCAAGAATAATTCCAGTTAAAGCTAAAATGTATCCAGCAACATTCTTGATCATTTGCATCATCCCAAAATCTCCATACTTCTTATTAGCAATAAGATCTCTATATTTATGGACACAGGCAATACTACCTAAATACCATCTTCTTCTTTGTAAATAGAAAGGTTTCATTTTTTTAGGTGCAACAGTATAAACATAACCGTCAAAACATTGTTTAATTTTGTAATTTTCCTTCTGGACCCTGTACGCAATTTCCTGATCTTCAACAATACTAGTTTTATCAAAACCGCCCAATTTTCTAATAACACTAGTTCGATAAAGTGAGAAAGGGCCAGGGGCAACATAGAGTGAATCTAAATGACTAACAATCCTCGCAATTAAAATGATAACTAGATATTCTAACCATTGTACTCTCTGAAGTAAATTACTTGGCTGGTAAACTTTCATTGCTGGAGTAACAATGACCAACAGAGGATCATTTTCTTGATAATAAAAAAATAACATTTTTTTTAATGTTAATGAATCAACAAATGAATCAGCATCAAGACAAGCAAAAAATTCACCTTTAGCAATTTTAAGCGCTTTATTCATTGAGGCGGCTTTACCCATATTTTTGTGAGAAATTAATTTAAAATTGAATTTACCTTTGATATAATTCCTTATCACTTCTTCAGTTTTATCTTTAGAACCATCATTAATCACTATAACTTCAAGTTTATTTTTAGGATAATCTAAATCACTAACAGACTTTAAAGTTCTTAAAATTGTCTTTTCCTCATTGTGTGCAGGAATAATTACCGAAATGTGAGGGGTTTTTTGGATATCCAAAGAAGATTTTTCTTTTTTAAATAAAACAATTTTATCTAAGAATACTAAGAAAAGAAATACTGAGAAATAGAGCGAAGTGATATATGCAAGTAATAAAACAATATTTATAAAAACGTTCATAGAGGCACCCTCATTTCCTTTTTTTTATTTCTTGCTGAGTTTAATACCCCGATGCTTGCATATTGGTATTAAATTAAAGCAAGACTAAAAATACCTTGGAGCTTGCTCCGTTGGGATTTTTATTTACTTTCTCTAAGATTCTTCAATCTCAGCTAATTCTTTAGTAAACAACCACACCTCTGAACTCTTGTGAGAATGCACTAATTTAAATCTTTCGTTTTTTAGAAGGAATAATAAACCTTGTTCTGCAGAATACTTATTTCTTATGTCCTCTGTAATGTATATGATAGAGATGTCATTCTCTTCAAAAATTGGAAAAGTAGTAGTAGTATAAGTTGATGCAAAAATAGCATCAGTAATATTATCATTAAATTCCTGATTACCTGAACCACCAATCAAATTTAAAGGAGTTTTTTTAGCAAAATAAGTGATATAATAACTATTTTCTGGAGTAGAAAATACAACTTTTTCTCCGGGAACATTATCTTTGATCCAGGTTAAAGTTTGAAAATCACTCTTACTGGGACCAAGTTCCGTAACTCTATCTAAATAAGTTAAAGTAGAAAATAAAATCCCTAAAATTAAAAGAAAAAAAGTAAACTTCTTTAATAGTTCTAAATTCCAATTAGTTTCAAACAAGCTTACAAAACTTACTGTAGCGAAAAAAGTTATTAATAATGAAAGATGAAATATAGTTTGGCTACTATAAAAATAAACAGGAACAAACAGAAGTAAAAACACGTAAGAAAAAGAATAATTCTTACTTTTCCAAGCAACTGCTAAACCGATTAAAGCTAAAAATAAAATAAAAATCCCCGTGCCACTTAAACCACCCAAATCAGATACAAGATTAATGATCGTATCTTGGAGATTAAAAGGACCTAAAACGAACGGAATTTTAATAGTTAAAATATTGAAAAAAATTAAAATAAACGTACTAACAAAAACAATTCCAGGAAAACCTTTCAATAAAGATTTTACCTTCTTCTTTTCTAAATAAAGATAAACTAAAAATAATAATAGTAATATTATCCCACTAAAAATGTCAAAAAAAGTTGATAATAAAAAAGGAACTAAAGAGATGTAATGAAAAAATTTATTTTTTGAAGAATACAAGAAAAAACCTAACAATAGTAAGAAAAACAAAAATGAATATGTGGAAAGGGTAATATAAGTGTAAATGAAAGCAGGATTAATTACTAAGAAAAAAGCAAAAAAAAAAGTGAATTTTTCAGAGATGTTAACTTTTTTTGCAAAAGCTAAGAATATCCATAAAGACGCAAAAGCTAAAAACAAAGGAATCAAGAACAAATAAGAATCTACTAAAAACAAATTAATCATTTTCAAAGGAAAATAATTAATGTTATACCAGCTAGCACTTTCTGCTAAAGACAAATGATAATAACTTTCTACACCCATAATGATTGGTTTATCTTGCCAAAAATTACAGACTGCAGGAACTAAGAGAACCAAGAATAATATTAATGACAAATAACCAACTTTATATTTTAAAATGTGAGAAAAAAAACGATTATTGTTAATCAAATCCTGAGTACGGTCATCATCATTTTTATGATTCATTTTGTTTCCTCTAATTTGCATTTAACACGATAAATTCTCGTATCCTCATTATAAACTTTTTCCAGACAATTATTAACATAGTGAAGTTTGTTAATGTTAAACTTTTCTTTAACTTGTGGAGAAAAGACAATGTATTGAACATCATACTTGCCTAACATTGCTAAAGCTTCAGTTTGAAACTGGGTAGTATATAAAATGTTTAAACTATTAAAACGGTCTTCCACATCTTTAATTAAACTAAATTGGTCATCAAGAATGTTATGCTTTTTCCCATAATAAGTTACCAAATGTCCTTCTTCAAGCAGGGCCAAAACCGTAGCAGTTTGAGGCGTATTACTTTCTAACCATTTAAATGCAGCAAGATCTTGGTTTGAAGGAGTGTCTTGTTTAAACGCAGCATTAACTGCTGGCATGATCATTGAAACTAACAAAATGATAGCAATACCCCAGACAAAATATTTTTTGTGGCCACTAAGTTTTGTTTTGTAAAGATAACTTGTAAAATCTTGAAAGAAAATTGCAAAAAGTATTGCAAGAGTAATCCCAAAAAAAGATAAAGACAATTCAAACCTAATGAACCTTAACCAAGCAAGAATTGTTGTTGAGATAACAAAACTAATCAAAAGGAATGACCTTCCTGTTTTTAACTGAAATAATGACCGGTAAACAACGTAAATCCCCACTAAAAAAGGAATAACACTTACCAAAACTATTGCTTGTAAAATTGAAACAGTAGGAAAATAATTAAAAATTATTTCTGGCGGAATGTTTTGCCAAATAAAAGATATCCCTTCTTCCAAAAATACTCTTTTAAAAAATAAAAACTGGACCCAAAGGAAGAAACATAAAGAAAATAAAATGAGTTCTAACTCTGCCCTTTTTATCCTCTTGTTCTCAACAAAAGAAAGAAGGATATAAATTGCAAAACCAATTAAAAGAAGAACTGTCGCTCCACTGGTTAAAGATAATGCTAAAAGAGTTAAAATGTAAACGTAAAGAAACGTTTTATTTTTAATATTCAAAAATGCATAAATTGCGATGAAAATTAATGGGAGAAATAAACTGTTTACAGTAAAATTATTAGTATTATAAAGGACAGGTAAGAAACCTACAATCAATGCAGAAAAAAGTGAAGCAGGTTCATTTTTTACTATTTTTTTACTGATAAAGAAAATTATTATTGTTAAACTAGCAAGAAGTAAGTTAGGTAAAATTTTAGCAACAAGTTCTAAAGGTAAAAATAAGTTAAAAAAAGCCATCAAGTAATGGAAAGCTGGCAAAAAAATGTGTTCTCTCCCTCCGTAAGATAAAAGATCATTGTACAAAGGAACACCAGTTTGAGTAATATGTTCAACTTGTCTAAGATGAAAATAAGATTCAGGTGTGAAATTAGGAATAGTAAAAGCTAAAATCAACCTTGTAGTTAAAGTTAACAAAAAAATAATAATTAACCAGTTTCTCGTACTTTTTTTCATTGTCTTGGAGGAATGTTTTATGTTTTATAAATATAGCGAATGATAGTAATGGTAGATAACATAAATCTTTATATTTAACCTAAAGAGATTAAACTTCATGCAAAAAATATCGACAGGGATAAACTTTCTGGATAAAATACTTAACGGTGGTTATGATAATAATATCATCACTACTATTTATGGCCCTTCAGGAAGTGGAAAAACTAATTTTTGTTTAATTGCAGCAGTTAAAGTTATTGAATCAGGTAAAAAAGTTATCTTTATTGATACAGAAGGTGGGATTTGTGTAGAACGAATTAAACAATTGGCTAAAGATCATGAATCTGTACTAAAAAATGTAATATTTTTCAATCCTGTAAATTTTATTGAACAGAACGAAATTTTTGAAACTTTACGAGAAATGGTCAACGAATCAGTAGGGATGATCGTTGTTGATTCTATTTCTATGCTTTACCGTTTAGAATTGGGCAAACCGGGAAGTATTTATGATATTAACGCTTCACTAGGAAGACAAATTGCTTACTTAGTAGAAATTTCTCGAAGGAAAAAAATTCCGGTTTTGATAACTAACCAAGTATATTCAGATTTTGATAACCGTGACCAAGTAAAGATGGTTGGTGGTGATTTGTTGAAGTATGGCAGCAAATGTTTAATTGAATTGAAAACATTCGCTAACAACCGAGGATTAGTGTTAAGAAAACATCGTTCTTTACCTGAAAATTTAAATGCAAAGTTTAAAATTATCGGAGAAGGTGTTGAAGAAGTTATTTGATCAATTTATCACATTCTTCAGCACTTAGCTTCTGATACTTCCCAGAAAGCACTATTTCTTTTTCAACTAATTCTTTCAAACTTAATCCTGAAGATATTTCTTTTTGGTAAAAATCCGCTATTGTTTCAAATGGAACTTCTGGATAATATTTCTGTAAATTATTAAATTTAGAAGTTAGATTATTAAACTCATATTTTGGAAATGTATTGGAAAAAGCTTGATTAGCACAAACCATCCCATAAACAATATCTACAACCGCATGTTGTTTTGTATAAAGAACAGATGAAAACATTGCCCCAATACTTTCTTTATAATCATGAAACTCATTTGGTGGTAAAATTGTTTTTCCAATATTGTAAGCAAGAACTGAATATGTTATATGTAAGCTAGGACAACAATTTACGGGATCATCCCAATATTGAATAAACTTCAACGCTTTGTCATTATGTTTTGTTGGCCTCGGCATAAATGTAGGAACTGCTTTGAAAACTTCTGCAGCAATTTTATTCACGTGTTTGAAACAGTCAGTTATTTCTTGAACTTCTTCTTCATCGCAAGCAAGACTAAAATGTTTAGCTAAAGAAAAAAATTGAGGAAGAATTAATGAGTATGCTTCTGCATCTTTCGGTTTGAACGGAATCGGTTTATCAATTTCTGTTTCCACACAATATTTATCTACATTTTTTATTTTTGTTTGAGTTTTTTGGTATTGATCTACCCAGTCCCACGCAATGTCAGTAAGCATTCTTCCTTTTTTTGTACTTTGTAAATATAGGAAATCTCTGATTACTGAAAGAGATAATCCTACGGGTGGGATTGGTGGTAAAGAAAACATATTTCTCTTTGTTGGTTATTGGTATAAAATAATTTGTATTGTTGAAAAGATATTTTTCCCAAAACTTTATAAAGTACTAACAGAAATAGATAGTTATAGCCAACGCTTACCTGTTGTAGGGTGAAGCATAACGCATTGAGGCAAAAGAAATATGCGAATGAGATAATTCTTATTTGCTTAATTAAAAATTAATGGAGAAAAAATAAAATGGTTGAAGAACAAGAATCATTACTAATCGACTCAAATGAATACTTAAAATCAGGTATCCATATAGGGACAAAATTTAAAACTAAGTATATGGCTAAGTTTATCTATAAAACTAGACCAGACGGGTTATCAGTACTGAACCTGAAAAAAATTGATGAAAGGATTGCTTTAACAGTAAATATCCTTGCTCAATACAACCCTGAAGAAATCCTTATAGTTTGTCGAAGAGAAAATGGTTGGAAAGCTTTGAAAGAATTAAACAAATTAACAGGGATGAAAATCATTAACGGTAGATATCCACCGGGAATCTTAACAAATCCGAAATTAGAAACTTTTATTGAACCTAAAGTGATTGTTGTTTGTGACCCGTGGCCGGACAAGAATGCAGTTGAAGATGCAGGTAAAATTGGTATTCCAGTAATCGGTTTCTGTGATACTAATAACCAATCAAACAAATTGGACCTTGTTGTTCCTTGTAACAATAAAGGTCGAAAATCTGTAGGGTTAATCTTCTACCTTATCGCGCGAGAGTTTATGAGAAAGAAAGCAATGTTACGTGGCGATGAAGAAATGCCTGCAAAGATTGAAGACTTTGTTGAAGAATAAAGTTTTCTGTTTTTTTTAATTTCTTTTTGTTTTAACCTATTTTATGAGAAGTAAAAAGAAAACCAAAACATTTATATACTACTTTCGAGTCACAAATTTAAAATGGAAGAAAAATATAAATTATTATATGAAGATGGACCAACTCGAGTTGGTTTGGTATTAGTAAAAACTCAAACAGGAAGTTATCGAGGAGATTCTAAAAATCTACAACTGGAATGAGTTCTATCAGGTGAAACAGATAGAAATTTAGTATTTGATGAATTGTGTTCAATAGATTGTGTAAATGAGTATATACAAAAAATTGATGCATTAAAGTCTTTAGTAAGAAAAGAATATGTTGCAACAATTTATCAAATAAAAGATTAATTTATTTTTACCTCTTTTTTTTATTTAATTGAACTTTGTCATCGATAACAGCATTCTCAAGAGAAACATTCCCTGAATTACTATTCCCTTCCTTTCTTCCATAATCTTTAAAAACCATCTTCAACCAAAGACACCTATGAAAAAAGTGGTAACTTTAGGTGGCGGTACTGGTAACTTTGTCGTTCTTAACGGTTTAATGAAATATAATCTAGATTTGAGCGCAGTAGTTTCCATGGCCGATGACGGTGGCAGTACAGGAGTTCTTCGAGATGAGTTAGGAGTACTTCCTCCAGGAGATGTTAGACAATGTTTAGTAGCGTTATCAGGATCAAGTAGATTAATGCGTAACTTGATGAATTACCGTTTTGATACTGGCGGTCTACAAGGACACAGTTTTGGCAATTTACTTCTTTCTGCTTTAGAAAAAGTTACTGGCAGTTTTGAAAAAGCAATAGAAGAGATGGGTAAAATTCTTGCTATCAAAGGTAAAGTCATTCCAATAACAGTTAATCAGGTCCATCTTAAAATGATTTTAGATAACGGTAAAACTCTTTCTGGAGAACGAGAAATTTATGTTTCAAACGAAGTTGATAAAGGTTTCAGGAGCATCTTTTTGGACCCCATTCCAAAAGTTAACCCGCGTGCTATTGACGAAATTATAAACGCAGATTTAGTAGTTATTGGCCCAGGAGGAGTTTACAGTTCTTTAATCCCAATTTTATTAGTTGACGGAATTAGTAAAGCACTCCGTGAAACGAAAGCAAAAAAAGTCCTCATTGTTAATTTAATTAACAAAAATGGACAAACTACAAATTTTAAAGTTAGTGATTATGTTAAAGAATTTAGAAAGTTTATTGGTAATGATGTCTTTGACCATATTGTTGTCAATGATGCTCAACCTGCAAAAGAACTTGTTGATGTTTATGCCAAGGAAGGTAACTTAGTAAATAATGATCTTATTGATGATGGCCGAGTTATTACCACAAATCTAATCAATCCAGTTTTGAAAGAAATTCAAGAGGGAGATTTAATTCAAAGAAACCTTATTAGGCACGATCCAGAAAGGTTAGCAAATGTGTTAATGAGTATTATAAATGAAAACTAAAATTTTATTGATCTTTGATTTGGACGATACATTATATGCTCGCTACGGGGTGGTTGCTGATAACTATTCTGGGATTGAAAATATTAAAATATATGAAGGGGTTAAAGAGATATTAACTGATCAGAAATTCGAAAAAGTTCTCGTAACAATGGGTGATAAAAAGGTTCAAGATAAAAAAATAGTGTTGTTAGGAATTAAAAATTATTTCTCTTCAATTTTGATCTGTTCAGATAAAGAACAGAAGAAGGAATGTTTTCAAACTTTAACTAAGAGATATCCTAAATTTAAAAAAATAGTTATTGGGGATAGAAGAGATTCAGAGATTAAATACGGAAATGAACTAAACTTGATAACAATTTTAATAAAATCTGGAAAATATAAAGATTTAAAAGCAACTAATGATTTTGAAATAGCAAACTATGAAATTAATAATATTACGGAACTGAGTGAGGTCTTAAACAAAATATGCAAGCAGTAATTTTAGCAGCAGGGAAAGGAACAAGAATGTTCCCCATGGCCCTTAAAAAACCTAAACCATTAATTGAAGTTGCCAATAAACCAGTTCTAGAACATAACCTTGAACAATTATTAGGATTAGTTAATGAAATCATTATTATTGTTGGTTATAAAAAAGATATGATTATGGACCGGTTCGGCGATAATTATAAAGGCATAAAAATAACTTATGTTATCCAAGAAGAACAATTGGGAACTGGCCATGCAGTCTTAATGGCAGAAAAGTTTGTTAACGAAAAATTTTTGGTTATGAACGGTGACGATTTATTTTCCAGAAAAGATATGCAAAACATTTCTAAATATGGTAATTGCATCTTAATAAAATATAAAAAAGACGCTTCAGCTTTTGGAGCAGTAGTAATTGAAAAAGGGTTTGTTAAAGATATTGTAGAAAAGTCAAAAGAATTTGTTTCAAATTATGTTAATACGGGAATGTACTGTTTCTCACCAGAAGTGTTTGCAATCATTAAAAACTTATCACCTTCCATTAGAGGAGAATATGAAATTACTGATGCCGTTAAAGTTTTAGCCAAAGACAATAAAATGCACGCTGAAGAGGTGCAGGGATATTGGATCCCAGTAGGTTATCCCTGGCATATCCTCGATGCAACAGAGAAATTATTAGAAGAAAATAAAGACATTTCTATTAAAGGAAAACTTGGAAACAATGTTATTATTGAAGGTTCAGTAGATATTGGTGAAGGTTCAATTGTTGAAGATGGTTGTGTTCTTAAAGGTAACATTGTTATTGGAAAAGGTTGTTTAATCGGTGAAAACTGTACATTAGAAGGGTTCACTGCTATTGGTGATGGTTCACGAATTGGGGAAAAAGTAAAGTTGGAAAATACTATTGTTGGTGCTGGTTGTGAATTGGAAGCAGGTTGTGAGGTTAAAAATTCTGTACTTGGTGATAAAGCTCGGTTAAATAAAGGTGTAAAAATTTCTAACGTTGGTAAAAAAGGCACTGTGAAAGTTAACGGCGATGGTAAAGAGTACGATTCTGGTAAGGAAAAGTTGGGTGCTTTTGTTGGAGACAAATGTGAAGTTTGTAAAAAACTTCACCCTGGCGAATGTGTTGATAAAGATTGTTAAAATCCTAACGTTTAACATATCTACTAAGATCATTTTTAAGTTCAGTTAATTCTTCAACTTTTTCTAAAGTTTTTTTACACTTCTTAACTTTTCTATTTTCAACAAAAGCTTTTACAGTAGTAAATTTGTACCAACGAGAACTATCATAAATATTTTGCACATTATTTTGATGAGAATCTTTATCAGAATTAAGTTTTGATTCTAATGTATTAATTTGATACAAAAAACCATTACAAAAATTAGTTCTAGCAACTTTGAATTGATTTATTTCTGTTGAAACCCCTTGGTCATGGCTAAATTGATCCACTTCTGCTATGCTTTGGTATATCTCTGAAACACTTCCCATATAATTTATAAACGTATTTATTAAATTCTTATCAGAAAAAGCAATAGTGGGAAAATTATCTTTATAATCTTTCAAACACATATCCATCATATTAGTTAACGCCTTTAATTCGGACAGCCTTCTTTTTTTAATTTTCTGATAAGCATTAGTTTTCTGTGTAATCAACTTTTTATTTTTTTTTATTAAATTACTAAAAGCCATTCGTTTATTTTCAATTTCATGTTGTGAGAAAAAAGGATTATAATAAGATGTATTTAATTCACTACAACATATTTCAGCAAGACCCAAATAAACATTTTCACTAATTGTTTGTTCTAATTCTTGTTTACTGTCCACTTTTAAAGAACGGAGTATTTTATTTTTATCAGTAAGATGTGTTTTAACTACATCTTCTTTTTTATGGATAGATTCTCTGACATAATCTTTGATTTCAGAACAACGTGCATAGTAAGGTTCACCCCGTAAACCTTCATCAACATACAGACCACTATTTTTAGTGATGATTTTGGAGAGATTTTCTAAGTATTTCACTCTCTCAGAAAAGAAATGCTGGTTTAATGTTTTACCAGGGAGATAATTTTTTAGTTCTTGGAAAAAACCCAATAATTTTATTTTTTCTTTTTTAAGTTTGTTTTTATTATTTTTCAAAAGAACATTGTACACGCTTTCATTTTCAATTGTAGAACCTTGAAGAATAAAAATCTGTTCTTTTGCACTAATTATTTTTTGATCTGGAATAAAAACATGGGCCACTTCCAACTCAGGAATTAATTGATCTAAAGATTGTTGACAAGATTTTAACTGGTCAATACCCTGCCTCAAGTTTAAATTACAACCCCTCATTTTTTTAACATTATCTTGATAGAAAGTCAATAACTTTTTTTTCTTTGTAACAATCTCTTTATTAAAATTAGTAGCTAATTTGTTCAGCGAATGTTCTGCTTTAGAGATAAAGTTAGCAAGATGATTATCTATTGACCATCCTGAGATTAAATTATACTCTTGCTTCAATGATTCAACTTTTAGTAAATAGTCATCTAACATTTTTTTTGTAAATGAATCAAAAATAATCTTTTTTATAAAATTTTTATGATCATTTATTTTACTTTCTAAGCCGTTAATAGTTTCTAAACGTTCAGTTTTTAATTTTTGATATTGTTCATTTTTATTGTTAATACTATTTACGGCACTAGCAACATTCTCACTTGAAGAAGGTAGAAAATAATTTATCAGAGGAGAAATTTTAGTTAATTGTTTCTTATGATCTAACATCATTTCATAAACTTGACCAGTTCCAACAACTGTTTCTTGAACATTGTTAATTAATAAAGAACTTCTTTCAGACAACTGATCTCGAATAACAACCCGATTTTCTTCTAGTAAAATTTCAATAGACTTCTTTTTATTAAAAATTTGGTCATAAGTACTTTGAAGATTTTCATCAATGTGGTAATTCTGGCACTCTAATTCTCTTTCTGAGAGTAATGAAACTATTTTTTTATCAAATTGTAAATAATTTAAAGTGAAAAATTGTGTAGAGGTAAATGCTGAAGATTCTTTTTCCATTGTTTCCAATTCCCGATAAATGTCACTAACCCTTTTAACTTTATGATGATATGTTTCAGTCTTTAATTTTACTAGTCCTATTGATTTTTTTGAAGACTTTCTTACACCCAAAACTTTTTTATAATTCTGTAAACTATTGATTTTATTAACTAAAGAATCCAATTCTTCAACTTCACTTAAACTTTTACCTTCGATATTTTGAATAGAATTTTCTATAAAAACAAACTTTGATTTTAATAATGATGCCCCCTGTTCTTTCTTACTGGAGATTAAATTCGTTAAATTGTTCTTTGTTTTTTGAACTTTTTCATAATCTTCTTTCAAAGCAGGATCTTTAGGAGGGGTGTTATTATCAGATTTATATGCCTCTATTTCATCTTTATAATTTTGATAAAGATTAATATGTTCTTTTAAACTGTTTTCATTAGAACTAAAAAGTTCATTAGTTCTTAACATTATTTTTGTCCCTAATGAACTGATTTGAACATACATCTCTTTCTCTTTTTCTAACAATTGTTCATACAGTTGCATAGACTTGTCTAAACCTAATTTTAAATGGGTTAATTGACTACTGGTTTCAGTTTCTTCAAGTTCATCAGCAATAAGAACCAATTCTTCTAGTTGGTGAGTTTTTTTTTCAATCTTCTTTTTTTCTGTAATTGTTTTAACATTCAAATTATTTAACTTCTTCTTAACCTGAGTTATAGTTTTCTTAATCTTTTTCATACTTTGATCATAGTATTCCAGTTTAGAAGTTAAATCTTGAAAAGCACTTTTTGCATTATCATACCTAAATTCTGAATCCAGTAAAAATTCTTTTACTGCTTTGTAACGATTAGAATCTCTAATTGTAGAATAATAAGCATCAACAACGATTAATGATTTTAAATCGCTGACGGCTTTAGTTTGTTTTAATTTAAAACGAATTTCTGAATTCTCAAAACTGTTAAATATTAAGTTTGATAAAATTACTTCTTCTACTGAAACTAAATTTAAACTAAAATGGTCATCTTTTTTATTTTCTCCCATTTCATTAAATGAAAAATATGATTCAACTGCAATTTCTAACCCCATTTCATTTAAAAGTTTTGATTTCTTATTAAATACGAACTGCTCTTTAAAAGAGGATAATTTTCTATTAGTCTTTAAATAATCTTTAATCCCTTCAAATATTAATAAACTACGATAATCCGAATTATTTTTATTAACAATGTTTTCAATTTCATTTTTTGTAAGTTGTGATGTAAGTCGAGAAATAACTAAATCCAAAGCTATGTTAGATTCATTATTTCTTTCACGGGTTAAAATACTTTTTTTACCAGTAGACCCATTAAGTATAGAAGAAAGTTTTATGACCAAATCATCATCAAGTGTATCATTCATCTTTTCCCACAGTTACAATGTTCAACATTTTTCGAAGTTTGTAATTTTGAAAGAGAATTACTATAATAATTTACTTTATTTACTAATAAATCATATCTCCCAAGAGTAATTAGCCTCGCTTCAGCAACAGCTAAAGCAGCAATTATTTGGTTAGACATATTAACACTACCGGGTTCAAAAAGACAACCAGTAAGATTGGAAACTTGTTCAGCCAATGCAGCATCTTCATTAAGTATTTCGTTTGCCAAATCACGTTTATTTTTAATCAAATTATCAATACTTTCATAACATTCAATACACTTAGTTTTTTTTGGAACATAAATATTGATCCTCCCTGAATCTGGTCCAGTTCCAGTATCAATGTAAGGGATACCTAGTTCTGTAAAACAACTATTAAAATATTTTCTTGCTTCTAAACTATCAATAGCCCCAATGACTAAGTCATACTGATGACTCTTAAACCAACCATAATCTAAAATGGTTACGTTATCTTTCGAGATTCCACAATTAGGAGATAATAATTTAACCTCTTCAATTTTTTCTCTAAAATCACGATCTTTACAACTCCCCACGTAACCAATGATTGAGCGACTAGTTATAGTGCCATCACTAATATTGTTAATTCTCTCTGCTAAAACTTTCGCTTTTAAATTACCAATGTTCCCGTAAGCTAAAGGCTGACGATTAAGATTATGCTCAACAAAAACATCAAAATCGGCTACGTCTAGTACTTTTGGAGATAAACGAGCAACAATATCAGCAACATAGTTTCCAACCGCACCACATCCTAAAAGTAAAATATTTTTGTGTTCAAATTTACCCTCACCTCTTAATCCAAAATCATTAGATTTACTTTTTATTCTATCTTTACCATTAATGTTATAATATATATCACTAACCATAATTTTTTCTTTTAAAATTTTTTCAGATTGATCAACAATATTACCATCTTCTAAGATAACCTGATTACCTTTAAATTTATGGACATAACTTTTAAACAATGTTTTTCTAAATTCTTCCATAACAATCCCTGAAAAAAGATTAGAGGTAATAAACCCTTGCGGTTTATCTTCATAATTAGAAATAATCCTCTTAAATCGTTCAGAATCATAATTTTCATCATTAGGATTATAATACGACACTTCACCTTCGTGTCCACTTACTGCAACTGTAATTAAAGGGATACGATTTTCCCGACAATAATTTAGGCATTCTTCTTGTTCTCTAACTTTATTAGAAGCTTCAATAATAACATCAGGACGTTTTGGTAACAATGATAAAAGTGGTTTAGATACTTTTGCATCAATACCTTTAATATTACAATCAGGATTTAGATGTTGAGAAATCATTTCTTCAAGTGATTTTGATCTTGGCTTATTATCCTCATAATTTAAGTCTAAAAATTTAAGATTATTTCTCCCAATTATATTATCAATAACATAAATATTTCCAGTGCCAAAAATACTTGCAGATTTAGCAATCTCTGCACCTAATTTGTTTGCACCACTAATGACTATACAGGACTCTGAAATAATCTGTTGTCCAGCAGGACCGTACAATGCTAATTGTCTTTCAAATCTATTAAAATTCATGGGAATTGTCACCTAAACAAATTTTTAAAACCAGAAAAAAGACTATTCTTTTTTTTGAATGTTTTTTTCATTTTACTCATTTTGGAAAAAACTTGATTCCCTTCTTTTTCCATTTCTAAAGCATAATAATTATCGCGAACTTCACGCCAACAATTATAATAATATTCTTGATCCTCCCTATTCAACGTTTCAAATGAAACATCTTCCAAAGAATGTTCTTTAAATTTTGTTTCTTGTAATGTTTCAGATTTGATTTTTCCAAGTTTAAACTTGTTTTTAAGATACAATTTATCAACACGTTGCCGTAACTCTAAATTAGGATGATAATCATTAAAAAATTCTAAATAAAACTTTTCAATCAAATGGTTAACAGATTTTAATTCTTTATAATTTTCAGAATTATTCGCGCTTAAAGAATATGCTTGAATAATATCATCAAATTTAGAGATAGGATCACATTGAATTATTTTATTGTGTGAGGAATAATTAAATAAACCTTCATCCATCAATTTTTCTTCCAATGATGTTCTTGGTTCATTTAAAATCTCTTCGGTTTCAATTGGCATTTCCAAAAGATTTTTACTTTTTTTCGCAGGAACATCTTTCTGCTTTTTTTTACCAACTGATTTTTTTGGGGTATATTTCTTTCTTTTCTTAGGTTTTTTAATTTTCTTTTCTTCAGTAATGCCATTAACCAATTGTGGCATATATTCAGAGATTGCTTTAGTTAAAGCAAATTTTTTCATCAACGTTGACTGATTAGTTTTCTCTACTAAAGAACAAATAAAATCATTACCAGCATTAAGTTCTAATAGTAAACCCTCATAAAAAGGCTGCTGATATTCTTCAAGATTATGAGATAATTTTTGTTTTGAACGTTTAGGTTCTTTAAAAGGCAACAAATTTTTCACAAATCCATCCTCATAATTGTTAAACATTTTTTCTGCTACTTGTCTTAACCAAGCAGAATATTTAGAATCAGATTGTATATAATCTAAAAGGAGAGGTACAAACTGGTCTAAGCTTTCCTTAAATACAGAAGAATCTTTTTGACCATAATGTTTCTTTCCAATTTTTTTAATACTTTCAGGTACAAATACTTTAGGTTTAAATGCAGAAGGCCTTTCTGTACCCAGAAAAATAATTTTTCTTTTAAGCTCTTCAAGTAAACTATCCTTATTAAAAATAGGTTCTTCAGTTGTGTCAATAAGTTTTATATTTGCATTCAAAGAATAAAATAATTTGTTTTCTTTCTTACGAAAATATTGAGGGTAATCTTTTTTAACTTTTTTAATACGTTTTTCTTGCTCATCTTCTGATAAAATGAAAAAAGATCTTTCTAAAAAACGTTTAATTCCAAAAACTTGTTCAGACCTACTATTAACAACAATCCCTGAAGCAGTGTAAATATGTTTGTAAGGTACTTGAACATTCATGTTTTCAAACAGCTTTTTAGCTTGATCATCAGAAAGAGATTCATTAAAAAGTAAATTTAATGAAATTTCATTAAATGAATGAAAATATTTATTCGTTTCTTTCTTATTTCTAAAGGAAGTAGTTTTAGGTTTAAAAGTAAAATCAAAATTAATTTCTTTCATATCATTACCTTTAAAATCAGCTAATACATCATCAAAACCATCATGGTCAACACCGGAATAATAAGGATTGTGATAACCGTGACTATGAGCAATACCAATTTGTACCCCTCCATTTTGTCGGATTGATTCACAATCTTTAAAATAATCTTGAGTCTGAGATTCTCCAGAACTAAAACTTACTTTTTGTTTATCAACAATATAAAAATCTTTAATCATTTTTTCAGAATCATCTTTAGAAGCAACCGATACTGCTCGAAATTCATACATTTCCATCATTTCTGCTGTTGTCATTAATTTATCAAATGATTGTTTTGAAACTAAAATATTTTCTTCAGAAATCCCTTCATTAAGATTAATTATTTTTCTTGTCATTTTTCATCTCCTTACTTCGAATGGTTTATATAACTGATCATAGTTGGTGTCTAAATAACGATAAAGAGACAAAGGGCCACCACTATCGCAATTGAACAATGAATTTCCCAAACAGCCTTTAATATGAAATAAAACTTCTTTAATACACTCCTCTAATGATTTATTATTACTGGGAGTAGGATAATTAAAACCACCCCTAATGCATAAATAAGTATAAGGATTAGAATCTGTCCTTCTTGTAGCTGGGTGGACAAAATCTTTATTTTTCACACTTGCCATAGTTCCGCTTTCTTTACCATTAGATATTTGTTTTGCTTCTAAAATTCTTGCCATTCCTGATTCAATATTGTCATCATAATTTAACTTCCCATCTTTATGAATCAGTTTTACTCCTACTTTACAGGATGAAAATCTAAACTTTTTGTTTAATTTTTCAGAACGTTCAGTAAAAGAATCAATATTTATGTAAAGATAATAATGATTACCATCTTTAATGTACCCAACTTCCCCAGTAGTATTTTCTAATCGATTTGGATTACTTAAATTACCAGTTTTATTCAAATCAGCTAATTGCTCTAAAGGCCCTCTTTTACGATTAACCTCCTCTTTAAACTTTTTTTCCAAAGTTTGGACCATTTTTTTTGCATAAAGGCGATCAAAATCAGAAATTTTCTTAAAGAAAGATAGTTCGTAATCAGTGCCTTGTAGGTTTATATAATCTGAATGGGAATTTGCTCTTCCCTGATTATTTTTAACATAATAACAATTTCCACCAAGAAAAAGTATCCCTCTTGACTCAATCATTCTACTTAATACAGATCTTTTTTCTATACTTTCATCATGGAAATCAAACTTAGTTATACCTTGGTCTGAATTATTTTTGGGATTGTTTTTTTTATTTGAAAAACCTCCTGCTTTACTCCAATCATCTAAAAATGAGTAAATGAATTTAGTAATGGAGAGTTTTTTCATTCTCTCTTCCACATTTTGTAATTCATTATACATTTTGGATAACGATTGATTAATACTTTTGGATTTAGATTTAATTTCTTCAGAAATATACTGATCCATAAACAAATTTTCTAAAGTGATGATTTTTTCACCATTTCTTAACCGTTCTTTATTTCCAGAGATAGAAACATAATCATGACGAGGATTACCATCATGAATTATATCGT
>CAZXEM010000008.1:0-21260 GCA_964639875.1 uncultured Methanosarcinales archaeon
GTGATTTTTTTCAGCAAACACTTTTAAACTTCTTTATTTTTTCTTATCTTAGATGAACATTTCCAACTTGATTGCTTTGTTTAGAATTGTAGTAGTGCCACTTATTGTCTACTTAATTTATCAAGAAACAGCATCTACATCTCTATGGGCAGTTATCTTCTTATTTATTGCAATTTTCAGTACAATTGTTGATGATATCATTGCTAAAATTAGAAAAGAAGAAACCCGTTTTAACAGTTTTATTGATCCTTTTGCAGACAAATTCTTGATTGTAGTGATCCTCTTTGTGTTTGTCTTACAAAAAGAATTTTCCTTGTTCATTTTCCTTTTCTTTATTTTCAGAGATTTGGTTGTCATTCTTTTCCGTTGGCTAGCTTCCCATGATGATATTGATATTAAAGAAGAAGTATATTGGAACATTTGCGTTATCAGTCAGATAGTTATTGTTCTCAGCTTGTTAGTTAAAGAATATTTAATTTACGATTTAGGGTTTAGCTTGTTTGGATCAGTGAATGCAGTAATTACTATTGCTACTGCAGTAACAATAATTTTTATGATTGTTTCAATTGTCCATCATAGTTTTACTTACTTCCATGGAATTCGAATCAGGAAAAAGTTTGGTAAAAAAATTAGCAAAGAAGAAATGATAATTTTGGCTAATAAAAAGTCAAGAGGATATAAAGATAATTATCGAAGAAGATTGTTAAAAGTGTTTTCAAAGCGTAGAAATGTTCCGATAAACTTTTTTCATTTAAGAAAAACTGATATGTTTTCTGGAATTGACGAAAAAGTTAAAAATTATAAACACGTTGTTATTGCTGGCGGTGATGGGTCTTTCGAAGGAGCTTTAAACTATAAACCGTTAGAAAAGAAAAGTTTAGGATTTTTTCCTCTTGGAGCAGGTAATGCTTTTTATTCATATTTTTATATTGGAAAAAGGTTTGAATATTTACGTTCAAGATTTAATTTTCTTGAAATGAAACTTGACATTTTGGAACTAGAATGGGATAAAGGTAAAGTGCAAACTTCATTCTTAAGTTTAGGTGTTGACGCTGAAGTAATGCGGTTAAGCAGTAAAAACCGAACCCAACATGGACTTTTTGATTACGTGGCTGCTTCTTGGAAAGCGTTATTTAAAGCTAAAGGAGATTATGATTTATCTTGCACCATTGACGGGAAAGAAAAGACGTTAGAAAATTGTGTGAATTTTACTTTTGCCAAAATCCCTTACATTGGTTACGGTATTAGGGCATTACCAGGAGTCATTGAACCTAATGATGGTAAAATTTATGGTTCAGCATGCATTAATTCCCATTCTCATTTCTTTAACAAACCGGTAAGGTTGTGGGGGTTAATTTTGGGAACGTTAGGGCTTAACAGACCGCCTTTGTTTAAGTTTAAAGGTAAAAAGATTAAAATTCGAAGTGAAGTGCCTTTCCCATTACAAGCAGGCGGAGAATTCTTAGGTTATACACATTGGGTTAAAATTAGAGTTTTGAGAAAGCAGAAAGTATTGGTTATTTGATTAAGTTAAATTAGTGATAAGAAGGAAGTTTTTTATATATTAACTAATTTCTAAAAAAGATGAGATGGTTTAATTTATTTTCAAGAAAAAAAGAAAAGATAAATCCGGAAAATTGGTTGGAAAATAGTTATCTTATTATTGAAGAATTAATTAAAGCCACAGATTCTAGAGATGTTCGAACTGTTAAGAAGATTATAAACAGTCATGAATATAGTTATTTTGATATTGGAGGTGGAGAAATCTCACAAGGAGTAATTGATAGAATAGATTCTGGAGAGAAAAAATATAAAAAAATTTTGGAATCTTTAGAAAAGTTATCTAAATTAAAAACATTTGAATTGTTTGGAGATACTGAAGAATCAACGGGGGGGTTCTTTGGAGAATTTCGAGAACCTGGAACTCTTGGAATATTAAGAAAAAAAGGAAAGAAATTTTCTGATTGGAAAAAACTAGAAAATGAATTGAAATTGGCTAAAGAGTATATATTAGAGTTAATTGTAGAAGAAAAGAAATTAGGGATTAAACTAGGTCAAATAACTCATTAAGGAAAATAGGAATTCAGAATTATAATTCTTTTTTCATTAACCAACATTACTTATTAGTGACAAATCCCAAAACATTTAAATATAAGTTCTACTTTCAAGTAAATATGGCAACTAAAACCAGATGTGATTGTATTCATTGTCGGTAATTCTTGTTTAATTAGTTCTAACTACAAAAAGTTTTTTAAAAGAGATACGTTTCTATTCAATAGTTCATGGCGGCCATGGTGTATCGGTAGCATAAAGGTCTGTGGCACCTTTGGGCCGGGTTCAACTTTGCCAGTAAGTTCATTGACTTATAGCAATGAAAGTCCCGGTGGCCGCCCTTCTTATTCTAATTCAGTTCAAGAGGCTAAGGCACAACAAAGTGCTGACTGTATTCATTGTTGGACAAAAATATAAGAGAATAGGAATACTTGGTGGTATGGGTCCAGAAGCTACTGCTAAACTTTATCTGAAAATTATTAGAATTTTTCAAAATAATTATGGGGCAAAATATGATTCTGATTACCCAGAAATTATGATTTATAACCTCCCTCTTCCCGATGTAGTTGAAAAAGTAGATCAAAGTTCAAAAATAAAAGACATGCTAGTTAAAGGAGTACAAAAACTAGAATCTTTGGGCGTAGATTTTATTGCTATCCCTTGTAACACAGTAAATTATTTTCTTCCTGAAATGAGAGATAATGTTTCTGTTCCAATCTTAAGTATTTTAGAAGAAACTGCTAAAGAAGTAAATAAATTTGGATTAAAAAAAGTAGCAGTGTTGGGAACTGAAATGACTATTAGTACGGGCATTTATCAAAATGTTCTTCCTAGTATAAACTTAATAGTTCCAAAACTAGAACAACAACAAGAAATTACAGGGGTTATCTTGAATATTCTTTCTGGAAAAAAGTTTAATACAGATTTACAGAGAATACAAACAATAATTCAAGAATTTAAGATAGATGGTGCAGAAAAAGTAATTTTAGGTTGTACAGAATTACCTTTGCTTATCAAAAAAAATAATGCAACAATAGATACGATTGAAGTACTGGCTAAAGCCATTGTAAAAAAAAGTATCAACGTGGAGGAAAAATAAATGAAACCAAAAAATGAAACAACCGAACAAAATTTAGAGGCTAAGGCACAACGAAGTGCTGATTGTATTCACTATTTTAGTTAAAAAAATTGAAAAAGAAAGATATCTAGATAATGATTATCTTACAAAGGAACAGGAACTTGAATTAAAGACAATTCCTGGAATTATTATTGAGTATTATGATAATAATCAAAGAACTTACACTTTTTGTTGTAATTTCAAGTAAATTATATAAACAATAAAAAACTATGAGGAATACAATATGAAACCACAAACTGCTAAAGGAGTACAAGACACTCCACCAGAAGAAAAAATAATTAAAAATAAAGTAGTTGATACGCTTAAAAAAGTGTTCCAACTTTACGGATTTGCACCATTAGAAACACCAATCATTGAACGTTATGAAACTCTGGCTGCAAAATTTGCTGCTGGCGAAGCTTCAGACGCTTTGAAAGAAACTTTTACATTAAAAGATCAAGGTAAAAGAAATTTGGGATTAAGATTTGATTTAACTGTTCCTTTAGCAAGGTTCATTGCGATGAACCCAACATTGAAAATGCCTTTCAAACGTTTCGAAATGGGCGTTGTTTTTAGAGACGGACCAATTAAAGCAGGCCGGGTTAGACAATTCTGGCAATGTGATGTTGATACCATCGGTAGTAAATCAATGTTAGCTGATGCAGAAATTCTTGCCGCTATTGACACTGGTTTTAACAAATTAAAACTGGACACAGTAATCAAGGTTAATAATCGAAAATTGCTTAACGGAATTTTAGAACAAGCAAAAATGGAAGATAAAGAAATAGCAATTGTTGCTATTGATAAGCTAGCTAAAATTGGTGTGAAAGGCGTCACTGATGAACTTCTCCAAAAAGGTTTCAAAAAGAAACAAATTAATTCAATATTTGAATTGATTCAAGAAAATATTTCTTTATCTGCATTGAAAAAGAAAATTACTTCCGAAGAAGGTAAAGAAGGAATTAAAGAATTGGAAGAAGTATTTTCTTACCTAAGAATTATGAACATTAAATCAGTTAAATTTGATGTTTCTCTAGCGAGAGGATTAGCTTATTATACAGGAACTATCTTTGAAGCGTTTATGAAGAAAGGTAAAATCACTTCTTCCCTAGCTGCTGGTGGAAGATGGGATAAAATGATTGGCGATTTTATAGGTGGAAACAGAATTGTTCCTGCAGTAGGTGGAAGTTTTGGAATCGTCCCCATTATTGAATCAATTAAAGAAAAAGAAGAATTAACAAAAAGAACTTTGGCACAAGTTTTAGTTATCCCTATTGGCACTCAAAAAGAATCTTTACAAATTTGTGAACAGTTAAGGAACGAAAATATCAATACTGATTTCGACCTTAACGGCAGAGGAATGAGTAAAAACTTACAATACGCAAACGTATTGGGGATTCCTTACGCAATCATTATTGGCGAGGATGAATTAAAGAAAAATAAAGTTCTTTTAAGAAATATGATTACTGGAGACCAAAAAATGCTTGCTTTGAAAAGCGTTATAAAAATTTTAAAGGAAAAGTAAATGAAAAAAGAACAAAAACTAAAACTAATTGGATATTTTGTTTTAATAATTTTAATTATTAATTTAATCGTTTTTGGTATGGGTTTAATTAATTGGATGGTTTTCTGGGGAATAATTGCTCTTGGCGCCCTGTTTGTCTATAAAGGGTTACCAAAACTAAAAGAAATTATTAAATAGCCTTTTTAGTAAACAAATACTTATTAACTATTCACTTTTCTAGTTTTATTATGCCAAAAAAAATTGCTTTAATTTACAGAGAAATACTCCAAGATTATGTTGTTAATAATAGAGGGAACCTAGTTTATGAACCAAAAAATTCAAACGTATTTCCTAACCTTGATGAAGCCCGTAATTATATTCTTAAAAGTTATGGTGGGAAGAAAACTAGTATTCTTATAGACCAACAATGTTTAGAAACTGGCGGTTCAGAACTTGAAAAGAAACTTAAAAAAGCAAAAATTAAGATTTTAGATGATAATTAATTCTCTTCAAACCAAGTTGTTATGATCGGTTTTTCAAGAACAATTATTGTGTGTTCTGCTTGACTGACCATGCCTCTGTTTTTATCAAACAATGGTGGATGTTCATGTAAATGTCCAGTCCGTTTTAAAACACGTAAAGCAAAGTTAGTTTTAGGAACGCCAAACTTTTTTTCTAACCAACGTTTAGTAAAAGGAAGATGATTATAAGTTTCAATTTCTCGTAACACAGTCCTGGTAATCGGATCTCTAACACTAGGTTCACCAATTAACGTAAACAAAGTTGCAGGTGAACTTTCTTCAACTATTCCTGCCCCAGTAGAAGCGAAAGGTTCAATTGCAATTACATCACCCTCATTTAAAACATTTTCATTACCATTATCAAAATTGGGCACGCTAGGTTTAGTATGAATTTGATATTTTCCTAATCCGTGACCAGAAAGATTTTTTACTGGTGAAAAACCGTAAGAGGTGATTGTTTCATGGATAACTCTGCCAATTTCTGCTAAAGTGATTCCTGGTTTAATCAATTTCAAAGCGTTGTTTAAAGCTTCACGGCTAGCTTTAATTAAATCTTCATGTTTGCCAGACAAATCTACAGTTAACGCATTATCTGCAATGTGCCCTTCAATTTGAACTCCCACATCTAACTTAATGATTTGATCAGAAAGAACAGTTTCATCATTCAAATCTGAACAAGAATGAGCTGCAAACTCGTTCACTGATATTTGGGCAGGAAAAGCTAGTTTACCACCTAATTCTTCAATTTTCTTCTCTACAGCGTCAAGTATTTCAATAACTTTTGCCCCTTTAACAATTAAAGATTTTCCATAATGTAAAGCTTCAGCGGCAATTTTACCAGCATCAATATATTTTTGTAAAATTTCTTTATCCATTTTTGTTGATTAACCTTTATTTGTTTTAAATCTTTTGTCAAAAAGTTTATAAATGACTACTGCCCAGGAGATAAAATGACAAATACACTTGAAAATTACCAATTAGAAAATCTAGCTAAAAAATGTGAAACTCCAGAGATTTATGAGAATCTAATCTCTCATCGTGGAACTATTGGTTATGAAGCTTTATCTATTGCTTTAAAAGCTTCTCAACAGAGAGATGAATCTTTAGTGGGAAAAGCGTTAGATTTAGTTCGAGATTATACTTCTTTGAATGGAATGATAATGCCTAACAATTTACCCGCAGAATTATATTTTAATTTAACTTTTAATGATTTTACAAAAAGAAGAAAATCTTGTGAAAAAAATGAATTGGCAAGTAAGTGGAAAACATTAAGAACAGTAAAAAGAACAAATAATTACCGATTAACTCATCTTTAATTTTTTTTGATTAAAAAAATTCTTTCAACTTTCTTAACGAATCTTCAGGATTTTTAACAGTAGCAAAATCTACAATCTTAGTAGCAGGGTAATCATTTCCTCCCGGTTGTGTTTTATCTCCAATAAAGAAAACTTCAGAAAGTTTAAATTCATATTGTTTGCAGAACTCTTTTATCCCCCATGCTTTATCTTGACCTTTCCGGGTAATGTCTATTGAAGTCGTTCCCGCAATGTTAACATCATATTTTTCAAAATCTAATAATGTTTTTAGAAATTCTACCCTCACTTTTCTTTTTTCTCCGTCAGGGTCGAGAACTTTTTTCAATTCTATCGGAGCAGACCTTCCAATTGGAGATAAAGTTATTTGACTTTCCCGATCTTGAATCTGGTCTTCTTTAGTTGTTAAAGAAACAATTTGAAAATGGTTAACTAATTTTTCTAATGCTTCCATAATTTCTGTTCTTTCTTCTAATCCCAGTTTATTATTATAAACAACTGTTTTCTTTAATTCTTCTTCGTTAGATATCCTGCCAGAAACTTCAATACATTGCATCCCAGTACAAGGAAGAAGGTAATGTTTCTGTTTTAACTGGTTAGACAACATTTCAGTAAGATACTTTTCTTTAGTTCCAGAAATAAAAGCAAAAACAAATCCTCGAAGAATTAAAGAATCAATCATCCCAGCCATTTCTGCAGTTACTAATTGAGTGGTTTCACAGATAGTTTCATCAACATCAGCAATAATAATTTTCTTTTCATTAAAATTAATTTCTTTTATATCTACCATCTTTTATTTTGAAGTAATTTAACTAACTTTTAAACATTTGTGAAATAATCATTCAGAACTAAGAAATAAATAATTTGAAGAATACCAAAATAAGCGTAATATTTATAAATAGAGCTTCATCTGGAACTAACGGACGGCCATAGGGGCGTGGTTCACCTGTTCCCATTTCGAACACAGAAGTTAAATGCGCTTCCGTATTGGACTGTACTGCATTATGCGGGAAATTCAGTAAGCTGTCCACCTTATTTTTCTAAACAAATTAATTAAGAATCATAAATCTTATAAATTAACCATTCTGTTGAAAACGATATGGTCGCATTAGAAAAAATGTTTGATTCAAGAACTATTCAAAGAGATTTTGAGCAATCTATGGATTATTATGAAAATAAGGCACCTAAAGAATTACTTGATAAGTTTACTGGAGAATTATTAAATGAATTTTCTCAATTAGAATATGGTCCGATTAATCCTGGTTTGTTAAATTTAAATTGGTTTTTGTATTCTAAAGTAAAAGAAACTACTCACAATTTAGCAACTCATATTGAAAAGTGTGATCAAAAATTGTCAGAGGTTTATGAATATTTTTCAGTTATACCGTGATTTAAACATTCAGATATTATCTATTTAATACCAATCTTCCATAACACTTTTAAACAAATTTCTTATCTTTAGTATATAAAACTTAGAGGTGAATTAAAATTAAAGTATTAATATTAGCTGCAGGGTACGCCACCAGACTTTATCCATTAACTTTAAATCAACCAAAACCTTTGCTTAAAGTTGGAAATAAACCAATAATTGAACATATCCTGGAAAAAATTGAAAGTGTAAACGAAGTAGAAGAAGTACTTGTTGTTACTAATGCTCGTTTTTATGACCATTTTAGAGTTTGGCTTAATGATTACACATTTTCAAAAAAGATTAAAATCATTAATGATGGAACAATTAGTAATGATGATCGATTAGGAGCAGTAGGAGACATCAATTTTGTTTTAAAAGAGGAAGAAATTAAAAGTGACCTTCTTGTTATTGCTGGTGATAATCTTTTTGGGTTTGAATTAAACAAACTAATTGGCCAATATAAAGATAATAATAAATCAATTGTCGCTTTCCGTGATTTAAAAGATGTTAATAAAGTAAAAGGTAAATTTGGCGTTGGCATCCTAGAAGCAAGCAAAATCATCGATTTTGAAGAAAAACCGTTAGTGCCTAAAAGCAGTCTAGCGGCAACTGCCTGTTATTTATTCACTAAAGAAGACTTAAAACATGTAGAAAAATCAATTGAACAAGGAAAAGCTGATAATCCTGGCGATTTGGTTAAACACTTAGTAAAAGAATCAGAAATTCACGGTTTTGTTTTTGACGAACATTGGTACGACGTTGGTAGTTTTGAATCATTAAAAGAAGCAGAGGGGGTTTACAAAAATGAGAATTAGTATTTTTGGTACGGGTTATGTAGGATTAGTTACTGGAGCATGTTTAGCTAATTTGGGTCATCAAATAACTTGTGTTGATATTGACGAAAAAAAGATAGAAATATTGAACCAAGGAAAGATCCCATTTTATGAACCTGGTTTGAAAGAGTTAGTAGCTAAAAATAAAGAAAAAGGAAGACTTAACTTTACTATAAATGCTGAAGAAGCAATTGCATCTGCAGAAGCAATCTTTAATTGTGTTGGCACTCCTAGCCAGGATGATGGTTCAGCAAATTTAAATTACGTATTTAATGTCGCTGAAAAAGTAGGAAAAATTGCGCAAGGTTACAAATTATTAATTAATAAAAGTACGGTCCCTGCAAATACTGCCAGAAAATGTCAAAATATAATTAAAATCACTAATCCCAATTCTGAAGTTGAAATGGTTTCTAATCCTGAATTTCTTAAAGAGGGAAGTGCAATTTATGATTTCACGCACCCGGACAAAATTGTTGTTGGTGCAAAAAGTGGAAAAGCTTACAGTATTCTTAGAAAAATTTATACTGGCAGAGTTAGAACATATATCCCTTTTTTAGAAACTGATTGGGAAACTGCTGAACTAATTAAGTATGGTAATAATTCTTTTTTAGCAACAAAAATTTGTTTTATTAACGAAATCGCTAACATTTGTGATCGAATTGGTGCAGATGTTAAACTGGTAACTCAAGCAATGGGTTTAGATTACAGAATTAGTCCAAAATTTCTTAACCCGGGTATTGGTTATGGAGGAAGTTGTTTCCCAAAAGATGTTCGAGCGTTATACCATACAGCTAAAGAAAATGGTTATGATGCAAAATTTTTGCGAGAAGTTGATCAATTGAATGAAAGACAAAAAGAAATCTTTATCCCATTAATATTAAAAAAGTTGGAAGAAGTGCAAGGTAACACCGTTAGTATTTTAGGGTTAAGTTTTAAACCAAAAACTGATGACGTTAGAGAATCAAGTTCCTTAAGACTGATTAATAAACTTCTTGAAAAGAATATTAAAATTAAAGTTTATGACCCCATTGCCATGGACAATGTTAAAGAGATTTATCCTCAACAGATAACATATTGTAACTCTGTCGAAGAATCTGTAGAGGAAAGCGACATTATTGTCTTATCTACGGAATGGGATGAATTTAGAAACATTAATTTTTCAGAGTTAGGTAAAAAAATGAAAAATAAAATCTTATTTGACGGCAGGAATATCTATGAACCCGAATTAGTCCGTGAAGAAGGTTTTGAATATTATGGTGTTGGAAGAAAATAAATGAGAGGTAAACAAAATGTCAGACATTGAAAAAGCAATTGTAGAAATTATTAAAGAGAGGCAAGGGGTCCAAAAAGACACCCTCTTTAATTTAGTGATTGCAAAAGTAGGCAGTACTACAAATCCAATGAATGGAGATAAATATGTTCAAGTTTTTGAAGATTTAATTGGCAACCAAACAATTGTAAAAAAAGAAATTGTTTATGAAGATCCAACAATAAAAGGAGAGGGGTATTTCTTACAACAATGAAAATTCTAGTTACAGGAGGAGCAGGGTTTATTGGCAGTCATGTTTGTGATAGCCTACTTGATCGTGGCGATGAAGTAATTGCGATTGACAATTTCAATGATTATTATAATCCTGAAACCAAAGAAAAAAATGTAAAGCATAACCTTACTAATCCACAGTTCAAACTATTTCGTGCAGACATCACTAACTTTTCTGAAATGGAAAATATTTTTTCAACAGAAAAACCTGATAAAATAATTAATTTAGCTGCTCGAGCAGGGGTCAGACCTTCAATTAAAGACCCGTTTATTTATGAAAAAGTTAATATTAAAGGACTATTAAATTTGTTAGAACTATCCAAAATATTTAAAGTTAAAAACTTTATTTCTGCATCAAGTTCTTCTGTTTATGGAAATCGTCAAGAAGGTCCGTTTAAAGAAACAGATGATGTGAACAGACCAATTTCCCCTTACGCCGCTACTAAAAAAGCAGGCGAGGAAATGTGTTATACTTACCACCATCTTTATGGGTTAAAATGTTCTTGTTTACGTTTTTTTACTGTTTATGGACCACGGGGAAGACCAGATATGGCCCCTTTAAAATTTACCAAAATGATTAGTAATGAAGAAGAAATTCAAGTGTACGGCGAAGGAAACTCAAAAAGAGACTACACTTTTATAAGTGATATTGTCTCTGGGATTATAGCTGCTCTTGATTGTGATTTTGATTATGAAATCTTTAATCTGGGTGGTTCAAACCCAGTGGAATTAAATTATTTCATTTCTGTTATAGAAAATGCGGTTGGTAAAAAAGCCATTAAAAAACATATTGAAAAACAACAAGGTGATGTAGAGATAACATTTGCTGATCTTAATAAAAGTGAAAGAATGTTAGGGTACAAACCTAAAATCAGAATTGAAGAAGGAATTAAAAAATTAGTGGAATGGTATCAGAAAAATGGATGAAATAATTAACAAGACAATTAATGAAAGAACAAACGAAACAATATGTGTAATTGGATTGGGTTATGTAGGATTACCCTTAGCTTGTTTAAGTTCAAAACATTTTGAAGTTTTTGGATATGATATTGATGAAGATAAAATTAATAAAATTAATAACCATATTTGTCCTTTGAATGACAGTTATCTTAACAAAGTGTTTAAAACTCATTCAATTAAAGCAACAAATAACCCAGAAGTGATTTCTCAATCAGACATAATTTTAATTTGTGTTCCTACTCCCATAGATGAGAATCATAAACCTAATTTGATCCCATTAAAAAGCGCAGCAGAATTAGTTTCTAAAAATTTAAAGAAAGGACAATTGATTATTGTTGAATCAACCATTTATCCAGGGACAACAGAAGAAGTGGTTATCCCAATTTTAGAACAATCAGGATTAAAAGCAGGCATTGATTTTGGAGTAGCCTATTGTCCAGAAAGAATTGACCCAGGTAATGAAAAATGGGTCTTAGAAAATATTTCTCGAGTGTTAAGTGCTTTAAATGAAGAAAATGCGTTACAGGCAAAAAAATTTTACAGCACTTTTATTAATGCTGAAATAAAAATATTAAAATCTTTAAAATCTGCAGAAGCAGTAAAAATATTAGAAAATACGTTCAGAGATATTAACATTGCATTTATCAATGAAATGGCTAAGAGTTTTAATTCTCTTGGCATTGATTTGATAGAAGTGATTGAGGGTGCTTCTTCAAAACCATTTGGCTTTATGCCTTTCTATCCAGGACCTGGAGTGGGTGGTCATTGCATCCCAGTAGATCCATATTATTTAATTGAAAGAGCTAAAGCTAACAATTTCGACCATCAATTTTTGAAACTAGCCAGAGAAATTAATCTTTCAATGCCTAACTATGTGGTTAACATTTTACAAAAAGAATTGAATAAATTATCAGTACCAATTGAAAATTCAAAAATTGGAGTTTATGGTTTAGCATATAAAAAAAACGTTGATGATATTAGAGAAAGTCCTTCGTTAAAAATAATTCAACTTATTAAAGAATTAGGAGCAGAAGTAAAAGTTTATGATCCTTTTGTAAAAAGTGAATCTGACTTTAATAATTTGAATGAATTTTTAGCACATATCGACCATTTGATTATTGCTACTGACCACGACGAGATATTAAAATCAAATCCTCAAAATTTTGAAGAAAAAAATATAAAACTCATTATTGATTGTAAAAGTAACCTGGACCAAAAAGATTTCAATTCAACGATTTGTAAAGGAATTGGGAAATAAAATTATAAAAAGATTTAAAAAAATAATCTCTGTCTAAAGAAAGAATAAAACTAAAATACCTAATCCCAAACAGTACCAACCAAAATACCAAAACTGTTCTTTTTTAACCATCTTTAACAATAATTTTAGAGAAAAGAAACCAACAATGACTGTTGTTAAAAAACCAATTAACAAAGCAGGAACATTACTAATCTGACCAAAATTTTTAAATTCTAAAATTGTAGCTCCAAGAATAGCGGGGATAAATAATAAAAATGAAAATCTTACTGCTTCTTCTCTTTTAACACTTTGTATCAGTCCAGAAGAGATAGTCATTCCTGAACGAGAAACTCCTGGTAAAATAGCTAACGCCTGGGCAAAGCCCACTATTACAATCGATTTCCAACTTAATTTCTTATTTTTTTGGCGAGGGTATTTTGAAAGAAATAAAATGATACTGGTAAATATTAAAGAAAACCCTACAACTGTTAAACTTCCAAAAGCTGATTTAACCGCATCATTAAAAAAATAGCCAATGAATCCTATTGGGATTGAAGCAACAATTAACCACAGGGTATATTTAACGTAAAACTTTTCCCAACGAAAAAAACCTTGCCCTAACTTTAAAATATCTTTAAAAAATACTAAAAAAATTACTAAAAGACTTCCTAAATGCAAAAATAGATCAAAAATAACTGGTTGATGTAAACCAAACAATTCTTGAAATATAACTAAATGTCCAGAAGAACTTATTGGTAACCATTCTGTAAAACCTTGTACAACACCTAACATTATTGCTTCTAAAATATTCATTAAATTTACAAAAATGAAGACCAGTTTATATTATTTATGATTAAAAACAATTAGGATGAATTCAACATAAAATAAATATAAAGTTAAATCAGATTAATATAAAGCCAAATGAAGTTTAATTAGCCTAAAAACCAGTAAAGCTTTTAAATAAAACTGTTCTTAGTTAAGTAAAAGATGGACACAACAAAAATAATGGCCTGGATTATTATTATCTTAATGACTGTCAGCGTTCTTGGAGTTGTTGGAGGAAGTTTCTTTTCTGAAGATGGCAATAAGAAATATAACGGGTTCACATTCATCAATACTAATAATTATTGGAGTTTAAGAGTTAATGGTGAAGAATATTCATTTCAATATTTACCAACAGAATTAGAAAATTTGACACTCCCTGCAGAAAGTCTTGACTTTAGTTTAGGGAAAGTTTACTTAGGTTTTAAACCAGCTGATACTATTAATTGGGAAGGGTCACTTAATTTACTCGCATTCACGCTATATAAACAAAACATTATGCCCCAAGAATCATGTCTTATTGAAGAAGGTTGTCCGGACATTCCTATCATTAATTGTCAAGAGAATCCAGGAATAATTATAGTTTCTGGTGATGAAACAAGTTATACTCAAGACCAGAAATGTTTAATAATGACCGCAACTGATAACCAGGAATTAACAAAACTAACTGAAAGATTAATTTACAAATTGTTAGGCGTTATGAATTAAGAGGAATTTATCAATATGGATGAAAAAGAGTTAGAGAAGAAAAGGGACAATATTGTTGCTGGAGTTAAAGGATTTTTTTCTAAAAATGAAAATGAAGACGAAAATAAAGAATTTGACGAATTTAAAGAAAAAAGGGAACAGTTAATAAAATTTTGTAAAGAAAAAAAGCAGTGGCTCATCTATTTATTCTTAGCAATGATAATTTGGTTCGGAGCTTATATTAGAACTAGAAATTTAGGACTTTTAAAAGATATGACAACTGGAAAATTCATTCCACAAGCTCTTGACCCACACCTTTTCTTAAAATATGCTCGCTATATAGTGGAACACGGAGCTTTACTTGCCCATGACCCTACCCGTTTCGTTCCCCTAGGAACTTCTACAGTGAATTATGTTTTTATGAGTGGATTTATTGCTTATTTATACAAATTTATTCATTTATTTGTTCCTTCTGTTACTTTAGAATATATCCATATCATTTATCCTACGATTTGTTTTTCTTTTGCAATGGTCTTCTTTTTTCTCTTAGTAAGAAGATTGTTTGATTGGAAAGTTGGCTTATTAGGAACTTTATTCCTTTCTATTGTCCCTGCTTTTCTTCATCGGACAATGTCAGGCTTTTCTGATCACGAAGCTTTAGGAATCTTATTAATGTTTATGGCAATGTATTTTTATGTTCTTGGCTGGCAAACTAAATCAATGACAAAAACTCTTTCCTGGGGACTTCTAGCAGGAATTTTTACTGGTTTCATGGGTTTAAGTTGGGGTGGTTGGAAATTTTTAATTCTAATTATTAGCATTTTTGTCCTGATTGAATTCTTCTTTGAAAAAATAAGTAAAAAAGATGTTTATCAATATGGATTATGGGTTATTGGTTTTGTTATCGCTACTACCACTTGGATCCCCATGTTTAATATGAAATTATTGTTTGGTTCATTTACGACCGGAATTGCTTTTTTAGTATTATTTATGTTAATAGTAGACTTAGTTTTATTCAAATATGATCTCTTGAAAATTAAGCAAAAAGTTAAAGGAAAAGTACCATTAAGTATTATTAGTCTAGTTGTAAGTTTTATTATTGGTATTGGTGCCCTGATGGTTATTCTTGGACCAGCAACTTTAACATTACAAGTGGAAGAAATTAGTGATAATTTATTACATCCATTAGGAAACGATCGTTGGCAATTAACTGTTGCTGAACAACACCAACCCTACTTTACCGATTGGGTAGGACAATTTGGCCCTCCATTTTTAAAACTTAAAGATAACATTTTTTCAGGCATACCCTTGTATTTAACGTTATTCATGTTAGGGTCAATACTCCTATTTTATAATATGGTAAAAGAAAATAAAAAAAGATTTTCTTTAACCGCAGTTTATATAATATTTATTTTAGCTTTTGTCATGAGCAGACATTCCGCAGGTAGCTTATTTAACGGGACAAATTTTATTTCAAAATTAGTTTATCTAGGAAGTTTAGCGGGTTTTGCCATTTTAAGTGCAATGTTTTTTTTCAAGTCATATTATAAAGATAAAGAAGCTTATAAAAAAATTATTTCTTGGGACAAAAAATATATTTTTGTTTTAGTTTGGTTCTTAATCATGGTAGTTGGGGCAAGAGGTGCAGCAAGATTATTTTTCATTTTTGCACCCATTACTGCTTTAATGGCTGCTTATGGCACAGTAGAACTAAGTGAACTTGCTTTCAAAATCAGAAAAAGATCTCACAAATTCATTATTTTAGCTATTCTTTTAATAGTTTTGTTAAGTCCCTTTACATTTTCAAGCATTTCAACTAAAGGAATAATCCCTTCATTTAGCGAATCTAGCTTGAACCAAGGAAAATATTCCGGCCCTGCATATAATCAACAATGGCAAATCACTGGTAGTTGGGCCAGAGAAAATGTTCCTGAAAATGCAGTTTTTGGTCATTGGTGGGATTATGGATATTGGGTCCAAAACGGATTTCAAAGAGCCACAGTTTTAGATGGAGCTAATAAAATTAAGTATTGGAATTATTTAATGGGCAGACATGTTCTTACCGGTCAATCTCAAGAAGAAGCATTAGAATTTTTAAAAGTACATAAAACCACTCATTATTTGATCGTTGCCGATGAAATTGGAAAATATACTGCTTACTCTTCAATTGGTTCAGATAAAAATTATGACCGTTATAGTTGGATTACTACGTTTAAATTGAACGAAAAAGAAACTAAAGAAACTCGTAATTCTACAATCTTAACTTACCAAGGTGGTTATGTGCTTGACGATGATTTTGTTTGGAATGGCATTGTCTATCCAAGATCTGACGCAGGTATTGGAGCAGTATTCTTACCAATAAAACAAATTGAGAAAAAAATTGGTAACGAGACAGTACAAGATATTGAGATTCAACAACCAACAGTGGCTTTAATTTATCAAGGTAAACGTACTGATGTACCTTTAGAGTGTGTCTACTTTAACGGTAAAATGGTTAAATATGACCAACCAGGTTTGAAAGGTTGTTTCCGTCTTCTTCCCGTCCTTGATGGCAATGGACAAATGCAAAATCCGTTAGGAGCTGGATTATATGTGTCTGAAGAGGGTGTAAATGCTTTATGGGTTAATTTATACGTCTTTGAACAAAATAATCCTGATTATGAGACTTCTGCTTTTAAGAAAATTTATGATGATTCTTATCTTTCACAATTAGTTTATATCCAAGGAAGAGTTATGGGCCCGATGGGGATTTGGGAAATTGAGTATCCAGAAGGGTTTACTGTTGATCAAGAAACTAAAGATAAATATCTTGGTGGTAATGAACTATTACCTGATTACTTCTATGATGTGAATTAAAATTAGAATTTAAATTATTCTTTTTGGTTTTACTTTTTTTTTTTCTTACAAATTATAACCACATTAAAACACCAACCCCAAATGACATTAAACGGTTTTATTAACCAATAAAGCCAACTAGTATATTGAGGAAATAATTGAGTTAATTGGAAAAATCCAGGAATTGTTGCTGAAATACCTTTTTTCTTTTCAATTTTTAAATATTTTTTAATGATTTTCAAGTATTCTTTAATTGGTCTATCTCCAGGATGATAAGAAATTTTTGCAGTCCTTAATAAATTACCTGTAAAGAGAAACATCACTCTTGATGATAAATGAGCCAAGTTTGGGATACTAAAAATTAATTTACCTTTAGGTTTTAATATTCTAGTTAATTCCTGTATTAACTTTTCTTGGAAATCAAAATTAAAATGTTCAATCACATCTAAACAAAGAATTAAATCGAAACTATTATCTTCAAAACTATTATCAAATATATCTTCTTTAATTACATACTCATTACTATAAAATTTATCAATTCCAACAATGTCATAACCTTTCCTTTTAAATTCTTTAACCAACAATCCTTGACCACAACCAACATCAAGAATTCTACACCCTTTTGGAACTTTAGAAAGTAAGTTATTAATATATTTCATTTTAGCAATGAACGTATGTTTATAAGACCATTTTTCAAAAGTCCAATTTGGATTGATTCTCTTTAAATGTTCTCCAGAATAAAGTTTTTTATAATTCATTTTAATATTCCTTTCTAAATAGGTTATAAAACGTTTTCCCAAATTTGTTTCCAGTAACAAATCTACGTAAACTGTTATAGACTTCATCATTACGAGAGATTTGATAAGCCATTGCACCAACAAATTTTCCCATCCGATATTTTAAATGACTTTTTTTTGCCAAATTTCTACCTAAACGTAAAGCTTCTACTCTTTCTTTATACTTAAATTCTTTTGTTTCAAAAACTGGTAAACCTAATTTTGTTGTTGAATTTTTAAGAAATTCTTCTTTTGGCATAATGAACCTTGCCCTTCCCACTTTTTCTTGCTCTTCAATCCAAGCAAAAATTTCAGTCCCAGGATAAGGGATCATATTAGAAAAATTCACATAATCGGCAGGAATTGATTTAGCAAAATTTATTGAATCCATTGCTTGTTTAAAAGTTTCTTCTTGATGACCAATGATAAAATTCACTGCAAATTTCAAACCAATTCTTTTAGTCAGATTAAATGTTTCTCTAGCTTTTTCAAGGGTAATAGCTTTCTTAATAACTTTTAACAATTCTGGATTGCCTGTTTCTAACCCGTAAGCAACAAATTCACAGCCAGATTTTTTCATTAAACGCAATAGTTCTTCATCAACCCGATCTGCCCTAATTCCATTTGCACAATTCCAACGAAATTTCATACCACTATCTAAAATCATATTGCAAACTTTTTTTGCTCTTTCTAGGTCCATAGTGAATACATCATCAACAAATTCAAAATAACGAAAACCTTTATCATACCAATGTTTTAATTCTGCAAGAATATGTTCTGAACTTCTAGGCCGAAATGCCTGACCCATACTAACTTTAACATCGCAATAAGTACAACTATATGGGCATCCACGTGATGTTTCTAAAGGCAACCTCCTATCAATAAAATGGATATATTTTTTTAATTCAAATTTTTCATAAGCGGGAAAAGGTAATTGGTCCAACTCCCAATTCAATTTTCTAACTTTATTTTCAACAAGTTTATTTTCATCACGCCAAATTAAACTATCAATTTCATCTAATGGCGTCCCACTACACAATTCAAGAAGTGAAATTTCTCCATCCCTCATAATTCCAAAATCTGCATCAGTTTTTTCTAATACTTCCTTTTTTACTGTAGAAACATGAGCTCCACCAAGAACTATGGGCAAACCGGTTTTTTTCTTTATTTCGTTGATTTTTTGATAAGTATTAACAAAATCGAAACTAAACATTGTAACGCCAATTAAATCTGCTCCAAAATCTTTCACTTTATTAACCACATCATTAATTGAATAACCTAATTGTAAATCAATAACTTCAGTTTCAAACCCATGTTTATCAAGGTAAGCCATTAACATTGCAACTCCTAAATGAGGATTAAGTGCTTTACCATAACTAGCAGATACATCAGTTACTACAAAAAGAATACGTTTAAATCTACTTTGTTCAGTTTTAGTTATTTTCTGTTGTTCTAGCATTTTTATTTTTAAATCTTAATCTTTTTATACCATAATAATTAAGTATTATTTTAAAGATTATGGTGATGGAAGTGGCAATTGGTGCTCCAATGATTCCTATCTTTAAAATAAGATAAATGTTTAAAATACTATTTATAATAAGAGACAAAATAAAATCTAAACTAATAATATGCAAATATTGCCCAGAAAACTGATTCTCACCAATAAAAACCGCATTAAGGTAAGAATAAACTACTAATAAAGTTGAAGAAAGAATCAAAAACGGAGGTAACCAAAGATGTTGATACTCGTTTCCGTAAAATAAAGGTACAAAAAAATAAGTTAAAGTTAAAACTAAAGCGGAGAAAGGTAACAAAATAACTAAAATTTTCTTTAAAGACCGTTTTAATTTATATCGATTAACAACCGCCATTGGCAATACTACTACTGGAAAAACGTACGCCACCATCCGAATAATGTTAGTGATTGAAGAATAAGCAGAATAAAGCCCTAAAGTATTAAAATTTACTAAATAAGCAATAATAATCTCGCTCAAAAACCTTAAAGAATAAAAACCAACTTGCATTAAAAAAAGAGCAAAAGCCAAGTTAAAAAACTTTTTTAAGTTCACATTAGTTTGCTCTTGAGTCACTAATTTTTTAATTTGTGGTAAAGAAATTATCCCCGCAATAATTAAAGCTAAAGCCATGCTAAAAAGGAAAAAAACGAACGGTGATGATAAAAAAAATAAAATGATAATGAAAATTATCCAAAAAATCCGATTAATTAATGAATAAGATGAAGCACTAACAAACCGTTTATAACCGCGCAAAATAGAATAAGTAATGAAATGAAAAGTATAAGCGATAATAAAAAGTACAAAAGCAAAATTAAAATGTTTAATTCCCGGATTTAAAGGCGTATAAGTAATCACTATTAAAGTTAAAAGTATAAAAAATATTGTTGAAGGGATAATAAGGAGAATAACTTTTTTCAAAGAATTATAAAGTTTTTCTGGTACTTTAATTATTGTTTGAGTTAAAGCTTCTGGTAAACCGAAAGAGGTAAACAAAAAAATTAAGCTAACTAGGCTAAAAAAGAAAGTAAATATTCCTAATTCTTCTTGTCCATAAAAACGAGCAATTAAAATTTTAACAATAATAATTGTTAAAGCAATAAACCCATAAACAAAAAAAGTTTTAAAAAGATGGCCCGAAGTTTCTCCAGTATTTTTTTTAAAGAAATGTTTTATAAGTTTTATCATTTTTTAACCAATTCATTTATTTATAAATTCTTTGACAACTGTTCCCATCTCACATTTGGGCGGTTGATAAATTCCAAAATCATGATTTTTTGCTTTTTCTAAGCATGATTCTAATAATTCAACTTGATCACAATAAATTAAAGCAGAGGTTTCTTTCTCCATTGCTCGCAAATATTCCACTTGATGATTAGGGTCCGTTCTTTCCCTGTTAGGTAAAGTAATCAATTTTTTCTTCTTTCTTAAAACTTCAAACACTGTTCCTGGCCCACCATGACTGATTACTAAATCTGCATTTTCATAATAACTGTCTAATGGAGATTCAAACGTGAACCATTGACAATGTTTTGGTTTATAATCTCCATGGCCCAACTGAATTATGATCTCATCTTTAATTTTTCCCTCTTTTTTAAGTTTGTCCAATTCTTTAACCAAGATATCAAATTCTCCATTTCCCACAGTAACAAAAATCATGATAATCTCCCTGCATAAACAGCTTTAGGATAAACTTTTTTCATCGTTGCCCATTGCACCAAAAACAAATCTGAAACTGGATAAACTAATTTACCAGTTTGTGATTTATGGTGTACTCTAACCCAAGATTCAACAAAAATTGTTTTTATTCTTATTATTTTCGCTAACCAAAATAACGGAATAGTTAAAGAAGGGCCAGCACTAATAATTGTATCGGGATTTGATTTTCTTAAAATTCTAAAAGCAGCAATTGTTGTTGGAAACATGTTAAAAAAAACTTTAATTAACGATTTATCTTTCATCAAACGAGGATTCTTCATCCGATATATTTTTCCAAGAAATTTCACTTTTTTAGCTGAAGTTTGGTCATCATGACCAACTATATACTCGTAATTGTAATCTGAGCCCATCAAATCAACTAATCTTAAGATTTGAGAGGTGTGGCCCCCCATCCCTAATACAATAAGTATTTTTTTCAT